>DJWL01000016.1 GCA_002441545.1 Flavobacteriaceae bacterium UBA6231
CATAACAGTTGGCGGTCATTGTAAAAAGACGACAATAAATATTGCATTTAAAAAATGATTTATAAACCAAGCTTTCCGACAATTTTACATCAAGACACCGCCGAATTGGTAAGAGACTACTTTTTAACTATTTCAAATGTGGACACTGTTCTTGTTGTAAATTCTTGTGCAAGAGGCCAGGCAGTACCAGAAAGCGACCTTGACTTTGCAATATTGGTAAAGCCCGAAACTACACGAACCGAAATTGAAAATATTGAAACAGCTTGGTTAAATTATTCAGTTAATCAAACAACCTTTTTAAAGTATAAAAAATCAAATCAATTTGCCCATCTTCATTTAGACATTATTGATGGCAATTATACTCCGACAATTTTAGAAATAGGTGTTGCTTCAGACTTCTTTGAAATAGAAATTGGAAACCATATTTGCTATTCAGCTCCAATGGACAATGCCGGTTTATATTTTAAAGAACTTCAAAAAAAATGGTTACCATATTACAATGAAGAACTTCGCTTGCAACGCTTGACAATGACACGAAATGCTTGTGAATACGACTTAAACCATATTTCATTTTTTATAACACGAGGTTTGTACTTTCAGGCATTTGACATTTTATGCAAAGCATTTCAAGAATACTTGCAAACACTTTTTATTGCCAACAAAACATATCCAATTGCTTATAACAAATGGATTAAATACCAAGTTATAAACTGGCTTAATAAACCAGACTTATATCCAAAACTTTCTCCAATTTTATCTGTAAGTAATATAGAAAGCAATGAAATAAATGACAAAGTAAAAATGCTTCGTGAACTTTTAAACGACTTGACAATTGAATAAAGGAGCAATATCACAAGACAGAAAACAACGAACCGCTAACAGCACCTATCCAAAAGGCGGGGTTGGGTGTTACAAAGACAGTTTTGAGGTTAATCAAACATTAGTTTTCCAAATCAAGTTTTGTGGTAAAAGTCCCGCCCTTCGAGTAGCTGTAAAACGTTAAACGAAACTTTCTAAATTTTTAACTTCAATAATAAATTAGGATCGGGACAATTGTTTAAATAAAATTCTAAATCACTTAAACTGCAAACACCGGGGTAATCACCTTTATAATCCCGAATATCTTTTATAATTTGAAAATGTAAATGTGGTGGGTAATCGCCATTAACAGATGCATCACCTAAAGTTGCTAGCTCCTGCCCTTGNNTACATCCTTTATGTTATGCTTTAAAATAATTGTTGGCCCGTAATCGCCATAATTCAAGTTATTTTTAAAACTATGCACTGTGGCATCCAAAGGGGCATAAATAGGTGTTTCGGCTTCACACCATAAATCAATCCCTAAATGGATATTTCGTTCACTATCTGCGTTTAATTTTTTAAAATGTAAACTACGCTGATAAATTCTTCTGGTTTCATTATAACCTCCAAAACCCACCAATCCGTTTTGATCTTTAATTTGTTTATTGATAAATCTTCCTAAAGTATCTGATGAGGAAACATCAATATCCTGAAGTAATTTATTTTTAGCAGATAAATGTATAGGAACATACTTTGAAAGCGGGATGTTTCTATCAAGTACATAATGTCTTTTTGCAAGTATTCCTTCTAAAAATCCTGAAAAGTTATTATCCATAAATCACGTCAATAAGTTTTTTAAAGCAGGTTCTAAATGATAATACTTAAAATCAAATCCTGCTTCTTCAATTTTTTTGGAACTTACTCGCTGACTTAAAAATAAAAGGGTATGCATGTCACCTAAAACTAACTTCATGAAAAACTTTGGAATGTTAGGTAAAAACAAAGGTTTATCCAATACTTTAGCGCATAATTTAGTTAAATCTTGATTGCTTACTGGATTTGGTGCAACCGCATTATAAACACCTTCTAAATTATTGTTTAGAACATATACAAACAGTCTTGATAAATCCTCTATATGAATCCAAGACTGCCAAGAATTGCCTGTACCAAAAGCGGCCCCAAGTCCCAATCTTATAGGTTTAACCAGTTTTGGCAAGGCTCCTCCTTTATTAGACATCAACAAACCTATTCTAATTTTAGCAACAGAAATACCTAATTCAGAAAAAGCATCAACAGCATTTTCCCACTGTTTAACAACCTCGCTTAAAAATGAATCATCTCCTGTTGAATGATCCTCTTCATAATAATTAGATAAAGAATCTGGGTATATACCAATAGCACTTGCTGAAATAACTTGCTTTACCTTATTTTCATGCTTTTTTAAACTATCAACCAAAAGTTTTGTGGTTTGTAATCTGCTTGACAGAATTTCTTTTTTATAACATGGTGTCCAGCGTTTTGCAACCGATGCTCCTGCTAAATGTATGATAATTTCTACATCATTAAAACAATTAATATCGATCTCATTTATTTTAGGGTTCCAATAAAACCCATGATAATTTGCTTTTTTAGCAATTTTTGACTTACTGGTAGTTAAATAGTTAACCTGTATGTTCTTTTTAAGACAAAGTTTTACAATTTCCTTCCCTATTAATCCAGTAGCACCTGTAATTAATACACGCATTTTCTTTTTTTATAAAGTTACAAAATGAGTAGGTGTTGTACTTAACAATTATGTTAGGTTTAACAAATAAATAATTAGGATTGAATGGTATTAGTTTTATAGACTTACAAAAGTTGAATAAATCCGAATACTCAGAGCTTCGTTGCACGAAGCATTTCACGTTTGCCAGGTGGACCAGGTAATTTTTCTACTTTAAACCCAACTGCTTGCATAGCTCTTCTTACGCTTCCTTTGGCCGAATAAGTGACCAAAATACCTTGGGATTTTAATGCATCATACATTTTTTTGAATATAGTTTCTGTCCAAAGTTCTGGTTGAACACGTGCTCCAAAAGCATCAAAATAAATAATATCAAACGTATTTTTATCGTCAATCTCAAAAAAGGTTTTAAGCTGCTTTGTCAATTCAAAACTCTTGGAAATTTCATTTTTTTTATCCCAAGTAGCCATATGCAATCTTTCAAATATGCTGGCTTTATTATCAGCTTTTAATGCTGTTGGATAATTTAATTCCTGTATTTCATCCATAGTAACAGGATAGGCTTCTACACCAACATAATCAATACTCATATTTAATTTCTCGGCTTCTAGTAATGTAATGAAAGCATTTAATCCTGTTCCAAAACCAATTTCCAAAACAGAAATAGGTTGCTTTAAATTTGAATGCATTTCATTAAAATAACACAAACCATGCTTTATAAAAACATGATAGGCTTCTTGAATGGCACCATGTACAGAATGATATTGTTCATTCCATTCTTCAATCTGTATGGTTTTTGAACCATCTGCTGTGGTGATTATATGTCGTTTCACAAAATTACTGGTTAGTACTATTCTATTAATAAAACACCATCAGCTAAAAACGAGAATGTCTTTTTTTGTTCGGTAATGGCGGCTATTTCCTCTTTAGTGGCACCACCATCTTCGGCATAATGACGTTGCTCATCCACTGAAACTTCTTCAACAAAAGCCACTCCATTTATTATCACTTCTTTTCCTGCAATATTTTTTGGCATAAAAAAACCATAGTCTTTAAACTTTACCATAACCTGCTCGTTATTGCCTAAATCAACCTTCATCCAACAACCTTTTGCCTGACAAACCTCATCAACTTTAGCAATCATTTTTGAGTTGATTGTGTCTCCTACAGCCATCGTTTTATAATGCTGAGACATAGATGTAGCAGCTACAGCATCGTTAAAAATTATCTCCTTTCCAAAAGATTTGTATTGCTTTTCTGTAACTGTCTCCATTGAAGCTTCTTCTGTTTTAGTTTCTTTTTTACAAGAATTTAACATTAAAACACATATAAATGCAAAGAAAATTGATTTCATAGGATAAAAATTTCAATATTATTAGATTTGTTCAAATATACACTTTTTTGAAAGTGTTTTTATTTAAATTTGTGCTATAAAACATCTAGACAATGAATGCTATAATGAATGACATAGAAGTAATAAAAACAACGTCTTCTAAAATTAAAGAAGTAGATTTTGAAAATTTAAGTTTTGGAAAAATCATTTCAGATCATATGCTGGAATGCAATTATAAAGATGGAAAGTGGCAAGCACCAAAAGTGGTGCCTTATCAACCTATTGTTTTAGATCCTTCTTCTAAAATTTTCCATTACGGACAATCTATTTTTGAAGGCATGAAAGCTTACAAAGATGCTAATGATGATATTTATTTATTCAGACCTTTAGACAATTTTAAACGTTTGAATATTTCTGCAAAAAGATTGGCTATTCCAGAATTACCAGAAAGTTATTTTATGGAAGGATTAAAAACCTTGCTAAAAGTTGATAGTGACTGGATTCCAAAAAAAGAAGGCAGTTCATTATACATTCGTCCGTTTGTTTTTGCGACTGGAAATGGGTTTCATGCCTCGCCATCTGATGAATATAAATTTTTAATAGCTTGTGCTCCTTCTGGGTCTTATTTTTCTGGAAAAGTAAAAGTTTTAATTGAAGAAACTTATTCACGTTCTGCTAATGGTGGTGTTGGTTTTGCTAAAGCAGGTGGAAACTATGCCGGACAATTTTATCCAACACAATTGGCTATTGACAAAGGATACCAACAAGTTATTTGGACTGATGACAACACTCACGAGTACATTGAAGAAGCTGGTGCCATGAATATATTTATCAGAATTAATGACACATTAATCACAGGTCCTACAAGTGACCGTATTTTAGATGGTATTACTCGAAAAAGCTTAATTGAACTGGCTGAAGCCGAAGGTATTTCGGTTGAAGTAAGAAAGATAAGCGTTCATGAAGTGGTTGCGGCTGCTAAAAATGGTTCGTTAAAAGAAATGTTTGGTGCTGGTACTGCAGCGGTTATTTCTCCTATATCTGGCTTTGGTTATCATGGTGAAGATTATGAGTTGCCCGAATTAGAGCATACCTATGCAAGCGCCTTAAAAAAACGTATTACCGATATTCAAACCAACAAATGCGAAGATCCATTTGGTTGGAGATTTAAAGTTGAATAATATATAAATTGTATTATAAAAGAAGGCTGTCTAAAAAGTGCTATTTTATGTCATTGCGAGGGACGAAGCAATCTTTAGGTTATAGTAATCAATAAAAAGATTACTTCACGTTGTTCGTAATGACGGTTATTATCTACTTTTTAGACAGCCTTTTTTATTTCCCTAATATATCCTCAATATTGGGTTTAAAATAATTTGGGCCTTTTAATACTTTTCCGTCTTCACGATATACAGGCTCACCGTTTTCACCAAGTTTACTCATATTACTCCTTTGAATCTCATCAAACACCTCTTCTATTTTATGTTGCATACCATGTTCAATAATAGTCCCACATAAAATATAAAGCATATCACCAAGCGCATCGGCAACTTCAACCAAATCATTGTTATTTGCTGCCTCTAAATATTCCTCATTTTCCTCCTTCATTAAATTAAAACGCAACAGGTTTTTGTTTTTTCCCAAGTCTGCTTTTGGGGTTTCTCTGTGTCCTAATTTAAATGCTGTGTGAAAAGCCTTAACGGCATCAATTTTATTTTTCATGTGCAAATGGATTAACTTTCTTTTAATTAAATTTGCATAAAAATAGGGATATGTTCAGTAAAGGTCAAATCATTTTTGGGATATTATTTTTTATTGTTTTTGCTATTGTAATTGGTTTTACCTACAGAAAAGACTTAAAGCTTCACAAAAAGTTTTATCCTGGTAGTATTTGGATTCTTTTAGCTTTTATTGCTTTTATCCTGTTTATTTCCGCAATTAAATTTTTCTTTAAATAATTTTTGTCTGAACATCTGGTAGGAATTATCCATTCTAATTTGTTTTATAAATAGTTATTATTTAACGCAACCTTTTTAAAAATTGTGCATCTAGTTAATGAACTAATTAACAAAAACGAATATGAATACTATAATTACAACAGTTGCGATTCTTGTTCTTATTAATTTATTGCTTTTAGTGTTTAGTGTAAACAAAAAAACAGAACCTTAGAGATTCTGTTTTCCTTTTTAATATGTGATTTTTTAATTTATCTCAGGTAAAAAATGATAGGTTTTACTATAATCTAACATTTGTCCAACAAAAGTTTCTGGCTGTGTTACCTTAATTGCAATAATGTCTCCCTTATCATTTGTTTCTGGCACTAAAACCGGATTTACAAATCCTGAATATGGTGCTGAAGTAAATTGTTTGTTTCTTTCTAACACTTCGGTGTGTAATACTTGGTCAACTTTAACCCCATACGTTTCAACTAAAGCTTCAACAGCAGCATAATCACCTTCGGATTTTATACGTTGTGTTTCACGTAATAACTGCCCAAAAAGGTCATGAAGTTTAGCGTAATCATTAATATTAAAATAGGTTTTTCCATCGCGAGATATTTTTTCAATAACATTATCAGCTTGTCCTTTTTCAAAAACCCATGCAGAAACCCATTGTCTGTTTCTCATATGCGCTTCTTCAACATCATCCCCTAAATCCAATCTGATTAATTGCGTCATCAATCCATTTCTTATATAACCATCGTAAGCTGCCATTCCTACTTTTTGCCAATCGTCCACCAAACCAAGTTCTTGTAGTTT
>DJWL01000196.1 GCA_002441545.1 Flavobacteriaceae bacterium UBA6231
CATTCGGAGTTTGTATCTAACCAAAGCAGTGTGGTTTCTAAATAGCTAAAAAGTGTTTCGTTTTGTTCTTCCTCTTTTAATGTATTGGTTAGCACTTCAGCCAAAAACATAACAATAGAGCTTTTTAGAATATTGGAATGTAAACTATTGTATAAATGATTAATTCTGGATTCTTTTATAGTATGCAAAGACCTGTTTGGATTGTAATCAATAACCAATTGCAATTGTGAAAGTAACTGAAAATAGGCTATTTTAGTGAGTCCTTTTTTACTTTTTAAAACACCTCGCAACAAAAAACTTAACACCCCAAATTGATATGTGTAACACTTTACAATTAAATCGTTATCACGGTATCTTATTTTTGAAAGTACTATTGCATTGGTGGTAACAACCATTATCTGACGACCATTAACTTTAAAACCCTTGTTTCAAAAGTATCTAAATCTGAAAGCATGACCAAATAAACTCCAGATGCTACCACATTATTAGCAAGATTTTTACCATTCCAATAAGCTGTACCTCCATCTATCTCAAGGTTATAGCCTCTGTACCGCAAATTAGTTCTTGATTGTGCTTCGGCAACCAAATTTCCTTCAATATCCGTAATTTTAATATTCACATTTTCCGAAATGTCTTTAATTTTTACCTTTTCTTCAACAATATTAAAATTCGGTCTTACAGGATTTGGATACATATAAGCACTTAATAAATCTTCTTGCGGACCAGAACTTCCTGAAAGAAAAGATACCAGACCATTATCGGCTGCCATGTAAACAACCCCAGAAGTATCATCAATAGAAATATCTACAATATTATCAGAAGGTAATGGTGAATTTGTTCTTGTAAAATGATAAATGGTTTTTTGTCCGTCTGACGAAACATAGAAAACACCAGAACCTACCGTTCCAATCCATTTGTTGTTTGAACCATCTACTTCAATGGCAGAAACATACTGCTGATAGAGAAGTTCTTTGGCGATTCCATCTTCAAGTATTATGACTTCTTCAGCTTTTACATTTTCATCATTAAAAGCACCAGACGTATTATATAAAACTCTCAATCCTTTTTGTGTACCAATCCATAGCTGATTTCTTTTATCTATGGCCAAAGCTGTTACATGATTATTAGGCATATTTTTATCTTCCCCATTTATGCTTTTTATTTGAGGATTTCCATTGCTTTCATTAAACCCAATAACACCGTGCGAAAAACTTCCCACCCATTTGGTGTTATCATCCCCAATTACTAGTTCTCCATAACCATTATCATCAAAACCATCAGAAATAACGCCCGTTAAAGTATAGGATTTCCATTGTCCATTACTAGGATCATAAGATTTCAAAGGTTTATCAACCAAGCTGGACACTGTCCATAACAATCCATTGTTATCAAAAGCTGATGGACCAACTCTAACATCAATATAATTGGGGTCGGTAGGTAGAACTAAAGATTCTAATCCACTATTTGTTTGATTATACAAAACCGTTGGAACTTCTTCATTAACTTCCAACAAACCACTAAAAAAAGAACTTATAAATACTTGATTAATATTGCTAGGATTTATAGATATAGTGTTTAGACATTTAGCTGTTAAAACGTCACTATATGGTGTATTTATCCAATCTTCATTTTTTAAACGACTAACCCCATAACTATTTAATGGATAAGGATTGAAGTCGTAAGTATAATCTCCAAACGTAACCCAAAGGTTGTTTGGTTTCGCTTTAATTGAAAATGGTTTGTTTAAAAGTGGTCCTACTGGGTGAATTTCTTCAAATAATGACGTGGGCATTATTGCTGTTTTTAAAACGCCATAATCTTTAGTTCCAATATAAATATATTCACCATTTACAACGGCAGAAGTATAATTTGTACTAAACTCACTACTCATTGAAACTTGAGACAGAAGCGCAAAACTTGAATTATACACATACACATTACTTCTTGTTGTAATTACCAAATTGGCATCTACAGACTTAACGTCTAATGGTGGACTATTATATAAAAATAGCTCGCTCAATACATCATTATTTACCTGATAAATCCGGTTATTTGTTCTAACGGCATAAAGATTATTTTCAACTGTTTCAACTGCCAAAAAATCACCTGATATAACTACCTGCCAGTTTTGAAAATCTATTAAGTTTGGATTGGAAAGAAGTGCTTTTCTTAAACCACTTCCATCTTGACAAGCTGCATAAATATAATCTCCAAAAATGGTTGTTTGCAAAACTTTGGTTTGAACTCCAGAATTTCCAATAAAATAGGTGTCACCAAATTCTAACTTGTCAAGGTTATAAACCGAAATTCCAAAATTTGTAGCGACATAAACAAGGTTCCCATTAGGGTTAAAATGATTAATTCTTTTGCTTGTTGGAGGAATTGTTATTTTGTCTACAATATCAACTATGGTAAGTATACTATCATCGTTATCAAAAGCAATTTCAATGAGTCCATTTTCATATCCAATCATTAAAAGTTGATAAGACTCATCATAATATATTGTTGAAATTTGCTCTCCAGAAAGTCCATTAATGGTTGTAATTTCTTTTATTTCGTTAGTTAAAATATCATAACTAAAAACAGCATTTTCTGAAGCAGCATAAATTTTACTATTCCCTTTTACAACATCCTTAATATTGTTGTATGAAAAATAGCCTTTCCATAATGCTGAATAATCTTGAGCAAATTGAAAAAAAGGTGNNTTTTTGTTTTATAAAAGTTTAGCTTATACGATTCCTTGATCTAACATGGCATCGGCCACTTTAATAAATCCAGCAACATTAGCCCCTTTTACATAATTTATATACCCATCATCTTGGGTGCCAAATTTAATACATGCAGAATGTATTGATGACATCATTTGATGTAGTTTAGCATCAACCTCTTCCGACGTCCAATTTAATTTCATGGCGTTTTGCGACATCTCTAAACCAGAAACACCAACACCGCCAGCATTAACAGCTTTTCCAGGTCCAAAAGGTATTTTTGCTTTATGTAAAGCTTCAATAGCTTCTGGAGTACATCCCATATTAGAAACTTCTGCAACATATTTAACACCATTAGCTATTAATTTTGCTGCATCTTCACCATTTAATTCATTTTGAGTTGCGCTTGGCATAGCAATATCACATTTTACTTCCCAAGGTTTTTTACCTGCAATAAATTTAGCTTCAGGAAACTCTTCAGCATATGGAGAAACAATATCATTATTAGAAGCTCTAAGAGCCAACAAATAGTCAATTTTTTCTGCATCTAATCCTTTTTCATCATAAATATAACCATCAGGGCCAGAGATAGTGACCACTTTGCCTCCTAATTCAGTTACTTTTAAAGCAACTCCCCAAGCTACATTACCAAAACCTGAAACAGTTACTGTTTTGCCTTCAAATGAGTCATTATTAGTGGCTAACATTTCGTTAGTAAAATAAGTAGCTCCAAAACCTGTAGCTTCGGGCCTAACTAAACTTCCTCCCCAATTAAGTCCTTTACCTGTAAAAACACCTGTATTTTCTACTTGAAGCTTTTTATACATCCCATACATAAATCCTATTTCTCTTCCACCGGTACCTATATCTCCAGCAGGCACATCAGTATTTGGCCCAATTACACGCCATAATTCTAACATAAAAGCTTGACAAAAACGCATGATTTCAGTGTCTGATTTTCCTTTAGGATTAAAATCAGAACCTCCTTTGGCTCCTCCTAATGGTAAAGTTGTTAGTGCATTTTTAAAAGTTTGTTCAAAACCTAAAAATTTAAGAATGCTTAAATTTACACTTGGATGTAATCTAATACCTCCTTTGTATGGACCAATAGCGTTGTTAAACTGTATTCTGTAACCTAAGTTAACATGAACTTGACCTTCATCATCGAGCCAAGAAACTCTAAATGTTAAAACACGATCTGGCTCAACTAATCTTTCAATGATTTTTGCTGATTCATATTGTGGATTTTCATTATAAATACTTTCAATGGATTCTAATACTTCATGTACCGCTTGTAAGTATTCCTTTTCACCAGGATGCTTGGTTTCAAGGTTTGTCAAAATGTTTTTTACATTCATAATCTTTAAATATAAAAGTGTTTAAAATATAGTGCAAAAATACCAATATTAAATTCAATAATTCCTAATTTATATCCGTATTTTTTGTTAATTCAATAAATTAATATGTGATTTTAGAATGGGTGCCTTTTAAGTGGAGTTTTAAAATATCTAATAGATTTAAAATTGACTTAAATTAAATTACATAAAACCTCCTGGAGGTAAATCATTAATTGATTCTTCTAATGACTCTTGATGTTTATTAATTTTAATTCCTGATTTATAGATAGCAGCTTTATTGCTTTTTCCTTCAATAATAATGGTTAATGGCTCTTTAAAATATATATGCCTTAAATATTCGTCTTCATAAATAGCCTCTTGCTGATTTAAATAATTTAAATCAAAAAAACCGTCGTCCATAAAAGGATTGATTGTAAAATATCCTACTTTAAAAGAGGTTAGATTTTGAAAAAAATGTGTGCCTTGACTTGGGTCTATCCTAAAATCATTTAACCCTGCTTCGACAATTATTTTTGCAGAAGAAATTTGAGGCCAAATTACAGGAATACCCAACCAAGGATCACTTGAACCCCATCGTCCTGGACCAACTAAAATGTATTGCTGATCTTGTTCAGAAAACTTTTTATTTATTTTCTCGACTGCTGCAGCTATTTCTCTTGTATTTGCAGGGTTGAATGTTTCTGGCTTTACATAAACAAAATTTCTTATATGGTCATAAGTACCGTTACCTAAAGCAGATTCTGAATAAATAATTGTTTCATTAATGTTAAA
>DJWL01000172.1:0-954 GCA_002441545.1 Flavobacteriaceae bacterium UBA6231
CAGGATTTGAACCTGCGACCACACGGCCCCCAGCCGTGTACGCTAACCGGACTGCGCCACATCCCGAATTTATATTCAAAAATAACTTTTAAATGAAAAACAAAAAAATTAGCCATGCTATATAAACAGACTAATTTTTAATTTATAAAAGGTTCTAATTTTCTTTAGCAGCTAAATAACGTTCGGCATCTAATGCTGCCATACAGCCAGTTCCAGCTGCAGTAATGGCCTGCCTGTAAACATGATCGGCAGCATCTCCTGAAACAAAGACACCATCTACATTTGTTTTTGAAGTGCCTGGTTTGTTTATAATATAACCTGTTTCATCTAAATCAAGATAGTCCTTAAAAATATCTGTATTTGGTTTATGGCCAATTGCAACAAAAAAACCAGTTACAGGAATTTCATGCTTCTCATTTGTTTTATTATTGAAAACCCTAACGCCAGTTACAACTTGTCCATCACCTAAAACCTCATCTGTTTCTGTGTTAAATAATATCTCAATATTTGGTGTTTTTTTAACACGTTCAGACATAATTTTAGAAGCCCTAAACTCATCTCTCCTAACAATCATGGTTACTTTTTTACAAAGTTTTGAAAGATAATGTGCCTCTTCACATGCCGAATCACCTGCACCTACAATTACAACTTCTTGATTTCTATAGAAAAATCCGTCGCAAACAGCACATGCTGAAACACCTCCGCCTAGACTTAAGTATTTTTGTTCTGATTCTAACCCTAAATATTTTGCTGATGCACCAGTAGAAATGATTACAGTTTCACAATGAATTTCTTTTGTGTCATTTACCCAAACTTTATGTATCTCTCCAGAAAAATCCACTTTTGTAACCCAACCGTCACGAATATCGGCTTCAAAACGTTGTGCTTGTTTTTGTAATTCTATCATCATTTCTGGTCCTGTAATACCATCTGGATATCCTGGAAAATTTTCTA
>DJWL01000172.1:992-33410 GCA_002441545.1 Flavobacteriaceae bacterium UBA6231
CTATAATTAAACATTTTACTTTTTCAATACTTTCAGACATAATCAAATTTATTATAACTGCAACAAAAGTAGAATTTTTAAAGTAAAACTTACATCCAAATTATCAAAACTTATTATCAGTTTATAATAAGTTCTTATACATATAGTAATTCGCCAAATTTTTGTAAATTGTATAAACTCAACTAAAAATTCAATTATTATGAAAACCGTTTTAATCCTTCTTAGTTTGACTTTTCTTATATCCTGTAAAAACAATTCCGATTCGGATATGAATAACACCAATATGGCTGCATCAACACATGAACTAACAATGAAAGGCGCCTGGAAACTAATAAGTTATTATAATTATACAGACAATAAAATTACAGATACCATAAATGCTTCTGATACTAATAAACAAATTAAAATGTACACAGAAACAAAAGTTATGTGGAGTAGATTTAGAGACTCAGATACTCTTGACTGGTTTGCCTATGGTGAATATTCTATAGGAGATAATACTTTAACTGAAATATTGGATTATGGATCAAAATCAATGAATGAAGCCATTAAAGAACAAAAAAAGTTTGCGTTTAAATTATTATTAGATGAAGATAAATTTTCTCAAATTCAACTAGATGATGAAGGAGATCCAATTTACGCTGAAAATTATATTAGAATTGAATGAAAACAAGTTATAATTAATTCACTTATAAATTATATATGGGTGTTTCTTTTCCCTTTATAGCCGCATTAATAGCATCCATTTTACATGTAATAACTGGACCAGACCATTTAGCGGCTGTCATTCCTTTTGCTATTGAAACAAAAAAAAGAGCATGGAAAATAGGCTTGTTTTGGGGAATTGGTCATTTACTTGGAATGTTGGCTATTGGAGTTCTTTTTTTAATTTTTAGAGAATTGATACCAGTTAACAAAATCTCTAATTATAGTGAGCAATTAGTAGGTTTTGTGCTTTTAGCTATTGGAACTTGGTCTTTTTATAAAATTTTCAAAGAAAATATAAAACATAAACACTTACACGTTCATAGTAATCATTCGGTTATAATTCATAAACATGAACACACACATCATCATGAGTCCATACATCAACATTCTCACAAAAAACATTTAAAACAAAGTAGTTTTGCATCATTATCAATTGGTTTTTTACACGGATTAGCAGGTATTTCTCATTTCTTGTTATTTATTCCTGTTGCCAGTTTTAAAAGTCAAATGGATTCAATCCTATATTTAATTGGTTTTAGTTTAGGCATTGTTTTGGCCATGACAACTTTCGCTCTAATAATTGGCAGGATTTCGTCTTTTAGTAAAAATGAACATAATGACACTTTTTTTAAAGGAATACGATTTGCCGGAGGACTTTTTGCAATAATTATTGGTTTATATTGGTTGCTTTCCTAACAAATTCTAGGTAATTGTTCCCCAATTAAAGGAGTTACAATTCGTTTTCCTCCTATTGTGCTTTGCATAACAACTTTTGAAGGATGTTCTTGAGTAACCTCTCCTATAAAGGCTGCATTTTTTCCTTTTTTATCTTTTTTCATAAAAAGTAAAACATCATCAGAAATTGAAGCATCTACTATAACAAGAAACACGCCTTCATTAGCAACATATAAAGGATCCAATCCTAAAATTTCACACGCTGCAGCAACTTGTTTCTCCAATGGAATTTTATCCTCGTATATTACTATTCCTTTATTGATATCTTGTGATATTTCAGATAGCACACTTGCTACACCTCCTCTAGTTGGGTCTCTAAAAAGATGGATTTTATCTCCAAATTCGTTAATAAGGTCATTAACCAAGAAATTTAAATTTGTGGTATCGCTTTCTATAGTAGATTCAAATTCTAACCCTTCCCTTTGGGACATAATAGCCATTCCATGTTGCGCTATATAACCATTCAGAAGGATTTTATCTCCAATTTCAATATGCTCTGCAGCTATTTTGGCTTTAGTATTTACATCTCCAAACCCTGTAGTATTGATGAATATTTTATCGCCTTTTCCTCTTTCAACAACTTTTGTATCGCCCGTTATTATTTGAACCCCACTTTCATCTGCCGATTTTTTTATAGAATTAACAATGGTTATAAATTCATCAATTTTCAAACCTTCTTCAATTATAAAAGCTAATGTTAAATATTTTGGAATAGCCCCACACATGGCAACATCATTAACTGTTCCGTTGACTGCCAATTCACCAATATTTCCACCTTTAAAAAAAATTGGAGACACTACAAAACTATCAGTAGAAATTGCGATTTTTCCTTTAAAATCAACTATAGACCCATCATGTTTTTGATCTAAATAAGGATTACTGAATGTGTTAAAAATGATTTTATCAAGTAAATCTCTGGTCATTAAACCACCACTTCCATGACCTAATTGAATGGTTTCAAATCCAAATTCTTCCTTACTCATTTTTTATTCTGAAATTAAATTGTTAGAAAAATGATAATATGCTGCGCAAGCACCTTCTGATGATACCATTGGAGCTCCAAGTGGACTTGAAGGTGCACAAGCTTTTCCAAACTGATTACATTGATGAGGCTTTTTAATACCTCTTAATATTTGTCCTGCAATACAATTAGGGTTTTCTGGAACTTTTATATGACTGATTCCAAACTTCGATTCGGCATCAAAATCTTTGAATTCTTTAGTCAAAACATATCCACTATTAGGTATTTCACCAATGCCTCTCCATTCTCTGGCACCTATTTCAAAAACTTGATTAATAACTTTTAATGCAGCTAAATTCCCTTCTTCTTTTACAACTCTTGAATATTGATTTTCAACTTTATGAATTCCATTTTCAAGTTGTTTTACCGCCATGTATATTCCTTGAACCAAATCAAGAGGTTCAAAACCTGTTATTACAATAGGGATTTTATATTTCTCGGCTAGAGGATAATATTCCTTATAACCCATGATAGCACACACATGACCAGCACCTAAAAAAGCATTTATATTGCAAAATTTATCATCTAAAATGGCCTCCATAGCTGGTGGAACCAAAACATGCGATACTAAAATGGAATAATTTTTGAGCCCTTCTTTTTGCGCATGTAAAACCGACAAAGCATTTGCAGGAGCTGTAGTTTCAAAACCTACAGCAAAAAAAACCACTTCCTTATCTGGATTATTCTTTGCTATTTTAACGGCCTCTATTGGTGAATAAAGAACTCTCAAATCGCCTCCATTAGATTTTGCTTCTAGCAAACTTTTTTTACTTCCTGGGACTCGAATCATATCTCCAAACGAACAAACAATAACACCCTTTTCTAAAAGTTCGATAGCCTTATCTATTAAATTCAAAGGAGTTACACAAACTGGGCAACCCGGACCATGAATCATTTGAACATGATCAGGCAATAACTCAAGGATACCATTTTTAACCAACCCATGCGTTTGTCCACCACAAATTTCCATGATTTTCCATGTTTTTGTGGCCGTTTTTTTAATAAGCTCTAGATAGCTTTTTGTCGCCTCTAAATTTCTATATTCTGTTAAATACTTCATTTATTGCTACATTTTAGATAGTACATTATCTGTCCAAAAGAAATATTTTCGTCGTTAGGAGCTAAGTTAATGTTAAAATACAGTTTATATTCCATTTCTCCAATTTCTTTAATCATATCTATTAAGGTTGTATTCTGAAAAACACCACCACTAAATGCAATATGCTTAAAATTATAATTCTGCGCTATTTGAAAAATAATGGTTGACAATGTGTAAAAGAAGTTTACAATCACACGTTCCTTTGAATTTCCTTTTTTATAATCTAAAAACAGATTCCAGATTAATTCCTTTGTTGGAATTGTTCCGTTTTTAACAACTTTACAATATGAATAACAGTCACTTAAGCTGTAATTGGTTATATAATTTTCCAATAAAATAGCTGCTTCTCCTTCATAAGTATTATGATCACAAATATCAAGTAAGGAAGCAACAGCATCAAATAATCTACCAACAGATGATGTTTTTAATTTGTTTTTCGATTTTAATTTTTGATAAATCAAAATTTCATGCTCCTTAAACTTATTATTAAGCGTTTTTTTCATTTCAGAACTTGATAAAGAGAATAAAGACAGTTTTGGCTCTTTTGCCATTTTATCTCCAACTAGCCAATCAAAATATTCAAAATGGGTAATTCGCTCAATATTATTTGAACTGTACCCAAAAAATTCGCCTCCCCAAATTTGTTTATCGTCTCCATAACCTGTTCCATCCCAAATAACACCTAAAACAGGCTCATTAAAATCAAATAAATTATGTTCTGACAATACAGATGCAAAATGAGCTTTATGATGTTGAATTTTATGCAGTTCAACATGTTGCTTTTTTGATAGTTCTTCACCATAAATTGTGCTTTGATATCCTGAATGGGAATCAACTAATAATACATCTGGCAACTGTTCAAACACATTTATAAAATTTTGAACTACTT
Source organism: Flavobacteriaceae bacterium UBA6231 (assembly GCA_002441545.1). Taxonomy (GTDB): domain Bacteria; phylum Bacteroidota; class Bacteroidia; order Flavobacteriales; family Flavobacteriaceae; genus Yeosuana. Next base: position 5,445 of record DJWL01000172.1, read on the forward strand.
CTGCAAAACGATTATAAACATCATAATTATCCAGATTCCCTAAATACTGGCTTAAATAAACATAAGAATTAGGAACATACGCAATCGTACTTTTTAAATGCGATCCTAAAGCCATGATTTTTTTATCTGCTTTTATAGACGTATTAAATAAATTTGGAGCGAAACCTCTCGATCTTCTAAATAAAACTTCCTCATTATATTTATTGCTAAACTTCACAACAGAATCATCTTGTGGATGAACAATTCTTAAATTATGGTTTAAAAAATAATCAGCTACTACATTTAATTTTAAAATAACGTCTTCAAACTCACTAATAATTGGTGAACCATGAATATTACCACTCGTTGCTACAATTGGAAACTTTAATTCATTAGCTAACAATTGTAAAATCCCAGAGTAAGGAAGCATAACCCCTAATTGACTAAGCCCAGGAGCCACCTCTTTTAAAGCTATATTGCCTTTATAATTCTTTAAATTTATAATATTGATTGGTCTCTCAACAGATGTAAGGCTTCTTTCTTGTTCATAATTAATATCTAATTCACTCTTTAATAAATCAATTGATGGATATAAAACAGCAAATGGCTTATTAGGTCTTTGTTTTTTTATTCTTAGTTTTTTTACAACATCTTTATTTTCTGCGTTGCAACATAATAAAAAACCGCTGGTATTTTTTATTGCTATAATTTTTCCTTCGGATAGTAATTGAGCTGTTTCTTTAAAAATTCCTGCTTTTTTAAGATTTAAAATTTTTCCTTGATTATCTGTTAAATTAAAATTTACACCGCAAGTAGAACATGAATTTGTCTGAGAATGAAAACGTCTGTTTGAAGGATTTTCATATTCCTCTTGACACTTTTCACACATTACAAAATCATCAACACTAGTATTACTTCTTTCAAAAGGGAAAGTTTCTGTTATTGCCCAACGTGGACCACAATTAACACAGGTTGTAAAAGGATAATTAAACCGCCTGTTATTAATGTTTTTGATTTCTTCTTTACAATCATCGCAAATCGCAAAATCTGGAGTAAGTAATAAGTCTAACTGTGTTGCTTTTTTTGAAGGAACAATTTTAAAAGCATCAAATTTGGCACGCTGAATTTGAGTAATAGAATGATTTTTAATTTTAGATACTGGTGGTGGAAAATTAATTAACTTACTATAAAAATCATTGATTGATTGCTTAGAACCTTGAAGCAAAATAATAACACCATTTTCATCATTAGAAACCAATCCTTTTAATGAAAATTCATTTGCCAAATTATAAACATATGGACGAAAACCCACACCTTGAACCTGTCCAGAAATTATAATTTTATAGGTTTCCTGCATTAATAATTTTAATTAAACATAAAATTACGCTTATTTAAAACGTAAACTTTTAGAATGTATTAAAATTCTATTTATCAGTTCTGGAATTGCGTTTTTTACTTTTGGGTTTAAGGCAATGGTCATTGGATTTATTTCTTCAATTGAGACGGTAAACAAATGAATATCTGGCACTTTTTCCATTAGATAAACAGCTTCAATCATATCCTTTAAACCAACATCATGAACACTTAATGCTGAAGGAAAATCTGATGCAAACTTAGGTCGAATTAGAGATATTGTTCCAGCTGGTTTTCCATCCATGGTAGCATCAACAAAAATGATAGTTGGATATACTTGAAAACAGCTTAACAGTAAAAAACCTCCTGTTCCACCATCTAAAATATCTATATATTCAGGCAACTCTTTTTTGTACATTTCCTGAATAATATGAACACCTATACCTTCATCTCCCATTAAATAGTTACCAACACCCATAACAAGTATGCTGTTAGATTTATCTTTTTCAAAAAAATAAGAATCACTACTTATTGCAACGGGTGTTCTTTCTGTTGTTTTCATATTTTAAAGTAAAAAATAAATTCATCCAAATCCAAAATTAGTATGTCTTTGAATGAATTTATTATGAATTATTAAAATTTATTTTGTTGCTACAATTCCTTTTTCTTCTTTAATCTCAACCTCTTTTTCATTATGAGCATGTTTAAGGCGTTCATCTGATACAAACTTAAAACCTCCAAACATTGAAGATACTTCTCCTCTTCCTTCCAACCAATCATGATAAAAAACTAAATATACATGAACCATAGCAAAGAAAATAAATAACCACATTGCTGTATGATGAATGCTTCTTACTATAAAGTCTCCTCCAAAAAGCGGAATTACCCAAGTAAACATTTTTGGCAACCACCATGAAGCCATATCTCCATACAAAGCAAAACCTGTTGCAATTTGTACAATAGCCAGCACAAACATGACTATGTAAGAAAGTGTTGCAACACTGTTATGACCAATACTAATTTTAGTAACGTCCTCTTCCTTTTCATTCAGGAGCATGATATCAATTTTCATAACATGCCAAAAGTTATTCCAGTTCTTCTTTGTAAAAGGCCAAAACGCTCTCCAACTTGCAAATCTATTACCCATAAATGCCCAATAAAATCTCATTATTAAAACAAATAAGAAGATATAAGCAGCAGTAAAGTGCAAAAATCTAACAATTCCAAAAGAATGTAAATTTGTTGCTTCTGCACTAGATAATATAGCTGGTGGATTAGCAATGATAAAACCAGTAACAACCAATACAAATAAAGCTAAAACATTTAACCAATGGAAGATCCTGACTGGTAATTCCCAGACGTAAACACGTTTAAAATTTTTTATTTTTTTCATGATCTTTTTATTTAGCTAAACTTCACAACTTCCTGTATGTTGAACTTTTGAAATATGATTACCATGTTCATCATATAAATGCACAGCACAAGCCAAACAAGGGTCGAATGAATGTATGGTACGAATGATTTCCAAAGGTAATTCTGGATCTGCCACAGGAGTTCCAATTAAACAAGATTCGTAAGCTGAACGTTCGCCTTTTGGGTCTCTTGGTGAAGCATTCCAAGTTGTTGGAACCACTTGTTGATAGTTAACGGTTTTTCCGTCTTTAATTTTTATCCAATGTGCAAGTGCACCCCTTGGAGCTTCCATATACCCAACTCCTTTTGCTTCAGCTGGCCAAGTAGAAGGTTCCCAATTTTCAGTATTTGCCATTCTTTCATCTCCATTTTTTATGTTACGAATTAAAGTATCGTAAAATTCCATGGTCCAATTAGCCACTAATTGTGTTTCGATTCCTCTTGCTGCTGTTCTACCCAGAGTTGAGAAAAGTGCATCAACAGGAACATTTAAATGTGCCAAAGCAGCATTTACGGCTTCTTGTATCTCTTTATTACCTCTTCCATAGCCTACCAAAAGTCTAGCTAAAGGACCAACCTCCATTGGCATGCCTTTCCATCGTGGTGTTTTTATGAAGCTATACTTTTCATCAACATTTAAATGTTCGTAAGGTGGTTTTGGACCAGAATATTTAATATTTGTTTCCCCTTCCCATGGATGTCTACCAGTATCTTTTCCCTCAGCATAATTATCATACCAAGAATTATTTACAAATTCTTCTATTTCATCTGTACTTCTATGATTTACATCTAAAACTTTAGACAAGTCTCTATTTAAAATAACACCTTGTGGGAATTTAAAATTAGATTGATCTGCATATCCATTAACTGGGAAATCACCATAGGACATGTAATTACCAAACCCTTTACCAATGGCACCCCAATCTTTGTAGAATGATGCAATAGCCAAAAGGTCTGGAATATAAACCTGCTCTATAAAACGTTTGCCTTCTTCAAGAAGCGATTTTACCATAGCTAACCTTTCTGCATTGATACCTCCAGGATTTTCTGTATTAATAGCACAAGCCATTCCTCCAACTAAATAGTTTGGATGTGGATTTTTACCTCCAAAAATAGTATGAACTTTGACTATTTCTTTTTGCCATTCAAGAGCTTCCAAATAATGGGCAACTGCCATTAAGTTTACTTCAGCAGGTAATTTCATTTGTGGATGACCCCAATAGCCATTGGCAAAAATTCCTAATTGGCCACTCTCAACAAATTTGGTGATACGTTTTTTAATATCTGAAAAATAGCCAGGTGAGCTTTTAGGCCAATTGGATATGCTTTGTGCTATTTCAGAAGTTTTAACAGGATCTGCACTTAAAGCATTAACCACATCTACCCAATCTAAAGCATGTAAATGATAGAAATGCACTGTATGATCGTGCATATATAAGGCACCTTCCATAATATTTCTTACCATTTCTGCATTTGGAGGAACTGCAATGCCTAAGGCATCTTCAACAGCTCTTACAGACGTTAATGCATGAACCGTTGTGCAAACACCACAGGTTCTTTGAACAAAGGCCCAAACATCTCTTGGGTCCCTACCTTTAACAATTTCTTCAATGCCTCGTACCATTGTACTGGAACTGTAGGCATCTACTATTATTCCGTCTTTAATTTCTGCTTCTATTCTTAAATGACCCTCAATTCTGGTAACAGGATCAACTACTATTCTATCTGCCATGATTACAATTTTTAAGAGTCAATATCTTTTTCGTTTGATTTACCTCGGTTAATTCTGCTTTTCAATTCTTTTCGTTTAGAAATATTTGCAGCAATTGCATGGACAGCTAAACCACCAGCCAGAACTCCTGCACCTACTTTTCCAATATCATCAGCCAGTCCTTCTGCATGTATTCCAGGAACTTTGGCTAATCGTTCATAGAATGGTCCATTATCCCAGAAACTTTCTTCACTGCATCCTATACAGCCATGTCCTGATTGAATTGGGTAACTTACGCCATTATTCCATTTTATAGTTCCGCATGAATTGTATGTCATAGGTCCTTTACATCCTAACTTATAAAGACAATACCCGTCTTTAGCATTTTTATCATCAAATGTTTCTGCAAATAATCCTGCATCATAATAAGGTCGTCTATAACAACTATCATGAACACGCTTAGCATAAAATGCTTTTGGTCTGCCTAATCTATCAAGCTCAGGTAACCTTCCAAATGTTACCATATGAATAATAACACCTGCCATTACCTCTCCAATTGGGGGGCAACCAGGAACTCTTATAATTGGTTTGTTCTTAATTATTTTATGAATTGGTGTAGCGTTTGTAGGATTTGGTTTCGCCGCCTGTACACATCCATTTGATGCACAACTACCCCAAGCAATAATAGCTTTGGCTCCTGCTGCTGATTCAATTAATATATCTTTTGCAGATTGTCCTGCAATACAACAATAATTACCATCATCTCCCATTGGTACAGAGCCTTCAACACAAAGAATATATTCTCCTTTGTATTTTTCCATTGTAGCTTTTTTAGCCGCTTCTGCTTGATGTCCAGATGCTGCCATTAATGTTAATGTGTAATCTAATGATATTTTATCTAAAATAATATCTGCTACAATTGGATGATCGGAACGGATAAAAGATTCACTGCAACACGTACACTCTTGGAAATGCTCCCAAATTACTGGTACTCTGTAAGTAGTTTCAAGAGATTTAGCCACTTGGCCAACCATAGAGTTTTCCAATCCCATATAAGCAGCAATATAGGTGGCAAACTTCATGAAATCTCTTCTACTATAGCCTTGTTTTATTATGCTTTCATAATAAGTTTCTCTTTTTTTGTTGTTACTATCCATAATAAAAAATTAGATTAAAAAAAATGAGATATTCTATAAATTAAAAAGAATGAATTAAAACTAGAAAATCATTCTTAGAAAAAACATGACTTTTATCATATTTTAAAATTCTATAAATATTTATTATTGTTTTATATATCAATAAGTTAAACTTTAAAAAATATTAACTAAATGCATGAATTATCAATAGCACTTGGCATAGTTGATATTGCTGAAAAGGAAACCAAAAAAGCTAAAAAAAAGAAGGTTGAGTTGATAGAACTAGAAATAGGTACTTTAGCTGGAATAGAATTTGATTCCTTAGATTTTATATGGCCTTCAGCCGTAAAAAATACGGTTTTAGAAGGAGCTGAAAGAAAAATTAACATTATTGAAGCTTTAGCAAAATGTGGGGATTGTGATCATACTTTTAAAATAAAAAATGTATATGATTCATGTCCAAAATGTAATAGTTATCTTAAAAGCATTCTTAAAGGGAAAGAATTATTGATAAAAAGTTTGGAAGTTTCATAAAAATCCGAAATTAGTTTTGTTTTTTCAACAATTCAATTAACAGTCTTCTACTTTTCTAGTTATTTAATGATTTTACTGTAATTCGTAAATACCTAACAGTTGTCATTTTATTTTTTTTACTTCAGCCTTATATTAGTTACAAATCATTTTTCCTCATTATGGTAACTAAAGAAACAGCAACAAAAAGAACCACTTTAATGAATGTTCTATGGGATATTCAAAGAAAAAGAAGATTCATCAGCAGAGATGATATGAAAAAAATTTCAAGTGAATTTAATATCTCTATGATTGAATTAGAAGGCGTTATATCTTTTTATCATTTCTTTCATCTTTCTGATGCAGGGAAATACACAATTTATCTAAACTGTTCCACAATTTCTCAACACAAAGATTATCAGGATGTAAAAAAAGCTTTTCAAGACGAATTAGGTATTCTAATTGGCAATGTAACACAAGACAAATTATTTGGTTTTTTTAAAACCTCATGTATTGGCTTAAGCGATCAAGAATCATCAGCACTAATAAATTTTTACCCTTTTACTAATCTTACACCAAGCAAGGTAAAAAACATAATTTCTAAATTAAAACAAGGACATTCATTAGAATCGTTGAGTGACTTTCCAAAAGACAATATACAATACACCCCAAAAGAAGAAGGAAAAACCATATTCTTTAAAAAGTATAATAAAGGAGAAGGACTAAAAAAGTTAATTGCTCTTAATCAAGTTGAAGTTATAGATTTAGTAAAAAAATCTAAACTTTCTGGAAGAGGTGGCGCATTTTTTCCAACAGGAATGAAATGGCAGTTTTGTAAAGATAATGAATCCGACCAAAAATATATTATTTGCAATGCAGATGAAGGCGAACCTGGAACTTTTAAAGATAGGGCTTTACTAAACCAATATCCAGGATTACTCATCGAAGGCATGACCATTGCAGGTTATGCCGTAGGCGCAACCGAAGGAACAATTTATCTGCGTGCAGAATATTTGTTTTTAAAAAATAAAATTGAAAAAACAATAAAGGAATTTAACAAAGATGGATTACTTGGTAAAAACATCCTTGGCATAGAAGGATTCAATTTTGAAGTTACTATTCACATGGGTGCTGGAGCTTATGTTTGTGGAGAAGAAACTGCCCTTATTGCTTCAATGGAAGGCAAACGAGGCGAACCAACAACCAAAGAATATTTTCCTGTTGAAAAAGGATATTTGGGTAAACCAACGGTTGTAAATAATGTAGAAACATTATGTGCTGTTCCAAGAATTCTGGAAATGGGATTAGATAACTACCTAAAAATAGGAACAAATGCGACACCTGGAACTAAATTATTAAGTGTTTCTGGCGATTGTGATAAACCTGGAGTTTACGAAATTGAATGGGGAATGAAATTGAAAGATTTTTTAAAACTTACTGGAGCCAAAGACACACAAATGGTATTGTTTAATGGTTTTTCAGGAGAATTTTTATCAGAAGTTGATTTTGATAGAGAAATATCTGGTGAAAATCTATTAGCTGAACACATTCAATTTACATTCGAGGATCCAATTGAATATTCCCAAAAAATGAGTGGTGTTGGTTTAAGAAGTGGTGGTTCATTTATGATTTTCAACAAAGAACGTGACCTGATTTCAATTCTTAAAAACATTACAAAATTTTTTGTTGCCGAATCATGTGGTATTTGTGTGCCATGCAGAACTGGTAACTTTTTGTTGAATAAAAAAATCAATAAAATAATGCTTTGTCATGCAGATAAAGATGATCTTGATGAAATTAAAGAATGGAGTACCATAATTAAACAATCCAGCAGATGTGGATTAGGCAAAACATCAACAAATTGTTTATTGACCGCCATGTTAAAATTTCCTGGAGAATTCCAAAAATGTCTTCTTGCAGAGAGCGATATTAACCAATCATTTGATTTAGAAAAGTCCACCGAAATTTATGATAGTATAATCCACGAAATAGAAAGCTCTTATGAATAATCTAATAAACATAACTATTGACGGAAAAAAGTTTCAAGTTCATGAAGGCAAGAATTTAGTAGATGCTGCGAAAGAAAATGGAGTTTACATTCCTACTTTATGTCATTTTCATGAAGTAAACCCTCCTTTAGGCACCTGCAGAATTTGCACTGTAATTGTTAATGGTAAAACAACAACCAGCTGTACAACAAAAGTTTACGAAGGCATGAAAGTTGAAATTAACACACCAGAACTTTTAAATACCAGAAAAGCAATTATAGAAATGTTGTTTGCTGAAGGAAATCATTTTTGTCCATCCTGTGAAAAAAGCGGGCATTGCGATATGCAAAATCTTAGTTACGATATGGGAATCACAAACACAAGATTTCCCCATGTTTACAGTAATAAGGTTATTGACTTTACTTCTGATAGAATGATTATGGAATCCAACAGATGCATTCTTTGTAAACGTTGTGTTGAGGAAATTAAAACAAACGACGGCAAAAATGTGTTTTCATTTGTAAGTCGTGGCGTTAAAACACGAGTTCGTATTGATTACAATGAAGAAGCTAAATTAACAGACTCGCAAGCAATGCATGCCATGAACCTATGTCCTGTTGGCGCAATTCTTATTAAAGGAATGATTTACGAACAACCCTTTGGAAATAGAAAATACGACATTGTTGGCAAAGATAAAGATGTGCATGTTATAGATCGTTTCAAAAAAAGACAGGATGAAAACAAATTTATAGTTGCTACAACATCATTAGCGGGTTGTTTTGGCTGCCATATGTCGTTGTTAGATATTGATACCGAAATTTTAGACGTTTTAGAAATTGTTGAATTCAACAAATCACCATTAACAGATATCAAAAAATTTAGTAAACGCTGTGATGTTGGCTTAATTGAAGGTGGCTGCGCAAATTCAGAGAATATAGAAGTGCTTAAAGAATTCAGAAAAAAATGTGATATCCTAATTGGTTTTGGTGAATGTGCGATCATGGGAGGAATTCCTGCCATGAGAAATTTTGTTCCATTAAAAGAATGCTTAGAAGAAGCTTACATAAATGGTCTTACCAGTGAAATAGGAGCCAACATCATACCTAACCACGAGGATATTCCTAAACTTTTAAACAATGTATATCCTTGTAATGAAATAGTAAAAATTGACTATTTCATTCCCGGTTGTCCTCCAAGTGCAAAGCATATTTGGAAAGTTATAAAAAATATTCTCTTAAATGAAGAGTACTCAATCGCTCACGAAGAATTTAAATACGATTAAAAATGCAAAAAATAATTATTGACCCAGTAACTAGAGTTGAAGGACATGGAAAAGTTACCATTCATTTAGATGAGCATAACAAAGTCAAAGATTCATTTTTTCATATTGTAGAATTTCGTGGTTTTGAACGTTTCATTCAGGGGCATCCTTATTGGGAAGCACCAGTATTAGTACAACGTCTGTGCGGTATTTGTCCTGTAAGTCACCATTTGGCTGCGGCTAAAGCCATAGATCAAATTGTAGGATTAGAACCAGAGGACCTCTCCTTGCCTGCTCAAAAAATAAGAAAGCTGTTGCACTTTGGACAAGTTTTTCAATCTCATGCTTTACATTTCTTCTATTTAGCTTCTCCAGACCTATTATTTGGTGTAGATGCAGATCCAGCAAAACGTAATATTGCCGAGGTAGCAATCAAACATACGAATCTTGCTAAAAAAGGGATTTTAATGCGAAAATTTGGTCAGGAAATTATTAAAACTATCGCTGGAAAACGTATTCACGGTATTTCGGCAGTTCCTGGAGGTGTTCATAAAAAAATCACTTTAAAAGATAGAGATTATTTCTTAAATAGCAAGGAGATTCCATCTATAGACGCCATGATAAATTGGTCTAGGGAAATAATTCAATTTTTAAAAGGATATCATGAAATCAACAGAAAATGGCTGGATGAATTTGCCGAATATCCTTCTGGTCATCTAGGATTAGTTAATAAAGAAAATGGATTTTTAGAGCTCTATGATGGTAACTTGAGAGCACTTGACGCTAACGGTAAGGTTACTTTAAATGATGTACCAAACAATGATTACATTCATTATTTTAATGAAGGAGTTGAAAAATGGTCATATTTAAAATTTCCATATTTAAAAGAATTGGGTAAAGATAAAGGTTGGAATAGAGTTGGCCCATTGGCTAGAATTAATATTTGTAACGGAATAGAAACTCCTTTTGCTGAAGAAGAACGCATCATATTTAAATTATCAACAAACAACAAGATTAATAATAAGACGATGTATTCTCATTGGGCAAGATTAATAGAGATGTTATACTGTGCAGAAATGATGAAGATATTATTAAATGATGAAGATATATTAAGTAACGATTTGGTTAGAAAAGGAAAAAGACGTAATGAAGGTATTGGTATCATTGAAGCTCCTAGAGGAACATTAATTCATCATTATGAAGTAGATGACAAAGATAGAATTACACGCTGCAACCTAATTGTTTCAACTACTCACAATAATGAACCCATGAATCAAGCAGTTAAGTGGGTTGCCAATAATGTAATTAGTGGAAAGCCAGAAATTACCGAAAGCATGCTTAATCAGGTTGAAGTTGCTATACGAGCCTACGATCCTTGCTTGAGCTGTGCTACTCATGCTCTAGGACAAATGCCACTAGAAATTTCATTGTTTGACAATAATGGTAAATTAATTGATGAAAAAAGAAGATAGTAAAAATATTATCATTTTTGGAATAGGGAATTCTGGTAGACAAGATGATGGCTTAGGTTGGCTATTCTTAAATTTTCTTGAAGAACAAAATACAAATATTGATTTGGAGTACAGATATCAGCTACAAATTGAAGATGCAGAGCTAATCTCAAATTACGATAAAGTCATTTTTGTTGATGCCAGTAAGGAAGAAATTAAAGAAGGTTATTATTTAAATACCTGCTATCCATCTGAAAAATACAGTTTCAGCACACATGCGTTGGAGCCAGAAACCATATTGTATTTATCTAACAAATTATACAATCATATTCCAGAAGCCTCCGTTTTTGGCATTCAAGGTTATGATTGGGAATTAAATATTGGTTTAAGCGAAAAAGGAAGTTTAAATCTAGACAAAGCAATAAAATTTTTTAAAGATAACGTACTTATTGACTATCTTTGAGTATATCATAAATTTCAAAACTATGTGTGGAACTTGCGGTTGTGGATCTGAAGAAAATGGTGTGACCATTCAAAATCCTAAAGAAATAAGAGAACATGAACACCACCACCATCATCATGATGGACATGAACACTCACATGATCATGAACACTCACATGATCACCATCACCATGATCATGACCATTCCCACGAGCATTCTCACAACCATGATCATCATCATAAAACTGTTATAGATTTAGAGAAAGATATTCTGCATCACAATGAAGTTATGGCAGCCAGAAATAAAGGCTATTTTGAAGCTAAAGGAATCTTTGCTTTGAATATGGTTAGCTCTCCAGGTTCTGGCAAAACCTCTATTTTAGAAAGAACATTAAGTGATTTAAAGGATGAGAAAATGTTTTACGTTATTGAAGGTGACCAACAAACATTAAACGATGCTAATAGAATTGATGCTTTAAACATTCCTGTTATTCAAATTAATACTGGAAAAGGTTGCCACTTGGAAAGTGATATGGTTTTTGAAGCAGTTAAAAAATTAGATATTAAAGACAACTCCATCTTACTAATTGAAAATGTAGGCAATCTAGTTTGCCCTTCAATGTTTAACTTAGGTGAAAATAAGCGGATTGTAATAATTAGCACTACTGAAGGAGAAGATAAACCTATTAAATACCCTGATATGTTTCACACATCAGATATTTGCATCATAAACAAAATAGACCTTTTGCCATATGTGAACATTAATATTGACAAGCTTAAAGAATATGCTTTACAAGTAAATCCCAATCTACAATTCTTTGAAGTTTCTGCTACAACAGGAGAAGGAATGACAAAATGGTATGATTGGTTAAAAACCCAAAATTAATAAATTATGTGTCTTTCAATTCCAGGAAAATTAATAGAAATAACTGCTCAGCTAGATGAAACATTTAGAACTGGTAAAGTATCGTTTGACGGGGTAATTAAAGAAATTAGCCTAACACTTGTTCCAGAAGCTAAAGTTAATGATTATGTTATGGTACATGTTGGAGCAGCTATTAGTGTAGTTGATGAAATTGAAGCAAAAAAAACTTTTGACTTGCTAAAACAATTGAATGAGCTTCAGGATTTAGATTTTCCAGAATCAAATTAATTATTTAAACATTAAACATATTTCATGACAATTGTCATGAAATATGTTTATAAAAAGCATTAATATTGCTCCGTTCATCAAAAGAAACTTTTTAATAGCAGCAAGAGTCTGGGAAATTCAAATCTTCCAGACTCTTCTATTTTATAACATTAAATTCTTAATTTCAAGTATTTTAAGCAAATCTTAAGTCTATAATAGTGCCTTTTTGAAATTAAAGAGTAAATTTTGCAACATGAAATTACTAATTGTTGAAGACGAACCCGGAATATCTAACTTTTTAAAACAAGGATTAGAGGAAGAATCTTATTTAGTAGATGTTGCTGAAGAAGGTAAAACCGGTTTGGAGTTAGCCTTAACTGGTAATTACGATTTATTACTTTTAGACTGGATGCTTCCTGATTTAAGTGGGATTGAAATTTGTAAACAATTCAGATTAAAATATAAAAAAACTCCTGTAATATTTTTAACAGCCAAAGACACTGTAGACGAAACCATTTTTGGACTTCAGTCTGGAGCCAATGATTATATAAAAAAACCTTTCCATTTTAATGAACTTTTAGAACGCATAAAAGTACAATTAAGGCCAAAACTTGAAGAGGATTTTTTATTCACCTTAGGAAATATAACCTTAAACAACAAATTGCACAAAGTATTTAAAGGCGATGAAGAAATTACTTTAACCCAAAAAGAATTTGCTCTTTTTGAGTTTCTAATAAAAAACAAAGGTAATGTCTGCAAACGAACTTGTATTATTAAGAAGGTTTGGGATATACATTTTGACTATAATACTGGCGTTATTGATGTTTACATCAATGCATTGAGGAAAAAATTAAAACTAAATGCTAACGAAGATTATATTCAAACTATACGAGGTTTAGGATATATTGCTAAAGAATTATGAATTTAAGCTTTAAAAATAGAATTGCTTTACATTATATGATTGCAACAGCCATCATAATGGCTGTTATTTTTAGTGTTGTATTTTTTGTGGTACAAGAAACCATGTATCAAAACATTGATAATGATTTAACTTTTGAAGCTTCAAAACATTCTGGCGAAATAAAAATAATTAACAGTGCTATTCATTTTATCAATAAAAAAGAATGGGAAGAAATTGAACATACAGAAATTCAAATTAACCCTGTATTCATTCAAATAATCGACACATTAGGAAAGGTAATGGATAAATCTCCAAACCTTAAGAGTGATGTTCTGTCATTTAAAAATTCAGAAAAATATTCAACCCATTTTAATACCTATTTAAAAGACAAGGCTATTAGGCAAATTCAAAAACCCATACAAAGTAATGGAGAAACAAAAGGATATATGCTAGCAGCCATGTCATTAGAACCATCAATGATGGTATTGATTAAATTAAGAAATGTCTTAATTATATCTTTTTTATTGATGCTCTCAGTCCTTTATTTTATATCTAGATACTTAGCTGGCAGAAGTATAATTCCTGTAAAAAGCATTACAGAAACCACAAATCATATTACAAAAAACAACCTAAACCAACGCGTAGAATTGCCTTTTTATAAAGATGAGCTTTATGATTTATCGTTTGGAATTAACAAACTGCTTAAACGTATTGAAGATGCTATTGAGAGAGAAAGACAATTTACATCTGATGCCTCTCATGAATTACGCACACCTCTTTCTTCATTACGAGGTACATTAGAAGTTTTAATTAGAAAACCAAGAACACAAGAAGAGTATGAGAGTAAAATAAAAGATAGTCTTTCTGAAATTGACAGAATAACTCAAACTCTAGAACAGTTATTATTATTAGCTAGATTAGATTCATCAAGTAAAATAAAAAATGATGAAATTATTGCATTATCTACTCTTATTGAAGAAATTTTATCAAGAAACAACAATGCAATTCTTTTAAAAAACGTATCAGTAGAGTTAAAATCTGATACTTCTGAAAACTTCATTGTTCCAAAATATTATGCTAATCTTATTTTAGACAACATCATAAATAATGCTATAAAATATTCCAAAAGCGACAGCAAAATTCTCATAAGCATTACCAAAGCGAAAGACAATATTATTTGCATTATTAAAGATAATGGTCTTGGTATTAAAAAAGAAGATATCCCTTTTGTTTTTAATCACTTTTTTAGGTCAGATGCCTTAAAACACAAACATATTTATGGAAATGGTTTAGGCTTATCTATCGCACAAAAATCAGCTGAAGCAATAAATGCTAAAATCTATGCTGAGAGCTCAATAAATGCGGGGTCTGTTTTCACTGTAAAATTTAAGTGAATATTAAGAACCCTAATTATACATATCTGCAAAAAAAATCTTAAATTTGTGGCATATTTAAGAGATAATTAATTTTATAGTTAATATAATTTCTTAAACGGTTGGTTAGGTTCGGGGTGGTTCCCGAACCTTTTTTTTGTACTAATTCCAAAAATTTTAAGCAACTCTTAAGAAAGCAAATAGCTTATTTTAAAACACAAGTGCTCTCTTTGTTTTTGTTAAAAAATAATGATTTATTTATTTTAATGTTTTGAGTTAAACTAAAAAGGCTAAGAAAATTATAAGCCTTTTGTTTTTCAATAACTTACAAACAAATAAAAGTTCTAATTTTAAGCAAATCTTAAGGCTTTATTTAAATAAATCTTGGTTATGCATTTTAAATTTGTATTGTAATTAAATACACTTAAAATGTTAGAAAAAATTATCCAGTATAGCATTCATCATAAACTTATTGTTTTGCTTTTCACTACAGGCATCATTGGTTTTGGTTTTTATTCACTATCAAATATTCCCATAGGAGCTGTTCCAGACGTCACAAATAATCAGGTACAAGTCATCACTACTTCAAGAAATTTGGCTACTGAAGATGTCGAAAAGTTTTTAACCTATCCTGTTGAGTTAGAAATGGCAAACTTACCTAGTGTAAAAGAAATTCGCTCTGTCTCTAAATTTGGATTATCGGTTGTTACTGTTGTGTTTGAAGATAACATTGGTACCTATTTGCCAAGACAACTTATTGCTGAAAAAATAAAAAGTGCAGAAGAAAAAATTCCTGCTGGATTTGGAACTCCTTTTATGGGTCCCGTTTCAACAGGACTTGGAGAAATTTATCAATATGTAATCAATGTAGACCCTAAATATAAAGACAAGTATTCATTATCCGATGTCCGTACCATTCAAGATTGGATTGTAAAACGACAACTTTCAGGAATTCCCGGAGTAGTTGAAGTAAACACTTGGGGAGGCCATTTAAAACAATATGAAGTTGCCTTAAATCCAGAACGATTGAGAGCAATGAATGTTTCTCTTTTTGATGCTTTTGATGCTTTAGAAAAAAACAACAGTATTGCAGGTGGAGGTTATATTGAAAAACTTAATGAAAGTTATTTTATTCGTGGTGAAGGTTTAGTTAATTCTTTAGAAGATATTGAAAACATTGTAGTTACCACAAGAGAGAATGTTCCAGTTTACATAAAAGATATCGCAAAAGTCGGATTTGGATATGCCAATCGTTTTGGTGCAATTACCGGAAATGGTGAAGGAGAAAAAGTACTTGGTCAGGTTATGATGCTAAAAGATGCCAATTCAAATGCTGTTATAAATGCAGTTAAAGATCGCGTTAGTGAAATTCAATCTTCATTACCTCCAGGAATAAGTATTAATCCTTTTTTAGAACGAAGCGAACTTATTGCAAAAACAACTACAACTATTGCAGAAAACTTAATACTAGGTTGTTTAATCGTCATATTTGTTGTGGTTTTACTTTTAGGGAACATGCGCTCTGGTTTGGTAGTAGCTTCTGTTATCCCTTTATGCTTACTTTTTGCATTATCGCTCATGTACATTTTTGGTGTAGATGCTAACCTTATGAGTTTAGGTGCCATTGACTTTGGTATTATCATAGATGGTGCGGTAATTATTGTAGAATTTATTGCATTTAAAATAACAAGCCAAAGAGCTAAACTTTTATCTCTTCCAAAAAATGAAAGACAAGGGTTAATTGATAAAATCACCTTTCAAGGTGCTACCAAAATGATGAAATCGGCAGTTTTTGGCCAGTTAATCATCATCATCGTTTTTATACCCATATTATCATTAGTCAATGTTGAAGGAAAAATGTTCCGACCAATGGCCTTGGTATTTTGTTTTGCCCTAATTGGCGCCATGGTTTTGTGCTTCACCTACATTCCGGTAATGGCTTCCTTATTTATAAAACCTTCAAATGTTGAAAAAAGGACTATATCTTCAAGACTGATAGCTTTTCTTGAAGATAAATACCAACCCACAATTTCATGGGCTCTTCGTCAAAAAAGATTGGTATTAACACTTTCAGTGGTTTTATTATTAGTAACCGCATTTTTATACTCAAGAATGGGTGGCGAATTTGTGCCAACACTAGATGAAGGTGATTTTGTTATACAACCTATACTTAAAACAGGAACCTCTTTAACCAAAACAGTTGAAGCCACAACCAGAATGGAAAAAATACTTAAAAAATTTCCAGAAGTAGAACAAGTAGTAAGTAGAATTGGAGCTGCTGAAGTTCCAACAGATCCCATGTCAATGGAAGAAAGTGATGTGATTATGAAATTAAAACCAAAAGGCGAATGGGTTTCTGCCAAAACTAAAGATGAATTAGCTAATAAATTTAAAGAAGCCCTATCTGAAATTCCTGGAGTTGATTATGAATTTACGCAGCCTATTGAAATGCGTTTTAACGAACTTATTACTGGTGTGCGTGCAGATTTAGCTATTAAAATATTTGGTGAAGATCTGGATATTCTTTACAAAAAAGCCCTAGAAGTAGAAAAAGCTATTAAAAATGTTGAAGGTGCTGCCGATATATCAGTTGAAAAAACAGCTGGATTACCACAAATGATTGTTAAGTATAAAAGAAACAATATTGCCAAATACGGTCTAAATATTCAAGACTTAAATAAAATAATTACTATGGGATTTGCCGGAATGCCAACCGGGACAGTTTTTGAAGGCGAAAAGCAATTTGATTTAGTAGTGAGATATGATGAAAAACACAGAAAAGATATTCAAAATATTGAAACTGCATCGGTATTACTTCCAAATGGTTACAACTTACCATTAAGTGAATTTGCAGAAATAAGTTATACTAAAGGTCCTGCAAAAATTTCAAGAGATAACACAAAACGTCGCATAGTTGTTGGAGTGAATGTTAGAAATCGAGATTTAGAATCTGTTGTTAAAGATGTACAAGATATTATTAATAAAGAAGTAAAACTTCCTGTAGGTTATACAGTAAGTTATGGAGGTCAATTTGAAAATCTTAGAACGGCTTCTGCAAGATTAAAAGTAGCCGTACCAATCGCACTTATTTTAATATTTGTGTTATTGTATTTTGCCTTTGATTCTGTAAAAGAAGCCTTAATTATTTATAGTGCCATTCCGCTCTCTGCTATTGGTGGTGTGCTTCTACTCTATTTTAGAGATTTGCCTTTTAGCATTTCTGCTGGCGTTGGTTTTATAGCTCTTTTTGGTATCGCTGTTTTAAATGGCATTGTACTCATTGAGGAATTTAAAGAACTTAAGGCACATGGAATTACAAACATTAATAAACGTATACTTATGGGAACAAATAACAGACTAAGACCTGTTTTACTAACTGCCGCCGCCGCCGCACTAGGTTTTCTACCAATGGCTATTTCAACCTCAGCTGGGGCAGAAGTGCAACGTCCGTTAGCAACCGTTGTTGTTGGAGGACTTATTAGTGCAACAGCATTAACACTTGTTGTCTTACCGGTTTTGTATGCTATGTTTGACAGAAAGGGTCATTTACCAAAAATAAAAAACAAGAGATTACCTTTATTTGTTCTTTTATTGTTACCCATTTTAAGTATCTCTCAAACTAAAGAAATTACAGCAGAACAAGCTGTTGAAATAGCTTTAGAGAACAATAACATGTTAAAAGCTTCAACTAATAAAGTAAATCAATCAAAACAATTAATTGGAAGTGCTTTTAATATTGACAAAACCCAGATTTACTATCATTATGACGAAAACAATATGGCAGAAAATGGAGAGCCTTTAAAAGTATTTGGCATCAGTCAATCCATACAGTTTCCAACCATTTATGGAACACAAAGAAAGGCAGAGAAACAAAAAACAAAATTATCGTTTCAGGAATATTATATTAATGAACGCTTACTAAAAAAGGAAGTTTATAAAGCTTACTACAATGTAGTTTATTCAACCTATGTAGTTGAACAATATAAATATTTAGATAGTTTATACAATCAATTTTATAAAGCTGCTACAAGGCGTTACGAAGTTGGAGAAACCAATTTGTTAGAAAAGTTAACTGCTGAAACCAAACAAAAAGAAATCTCTTTAATCCTATTACAAAGTGAAGAAAACGTTACTAAAGCTTATACAACTTTACACGAATGGCTTCAGTCAGATTCTACCTATACTATTCCTAAGCAAATGTTTCCTATGTTAGAATTAACTTCGTGGAATACTTCAGAACATCCAGGTTTACTTTATTATGAAACGGCTAAACAATTGTCTGAAACAACACTTTCATTAGAACGACAACACCTTTTACCAGATTTAAGCTTTTCTGTTTTTCAAGGAACAAATAATGGCTTAAATGCCAAAAACTATTCGGGTTTCCAAGCAGGGGTTTCCATTCCATTGTGGTTTGGCGCCAATAAATCAAAAATAAATGCTGCTAAAACCCAAACTATGATTATTGATAATGAATATGAAAATTATAAAATTCAACTCAATTCAAAATATAAAAGTTTGCAATCAGATTTAAACAAATATGAAGAAGCATTAAATTATTATAATTCTACCGGAGAAAATTTATCTAAGGAATTAACCTTAAATGCATCAAAAGCCTTCCAAAATGGTGAAATTGATTTTCTTCAATATGTCCAACTTTTGGAGAGTGCCACAAAAATTAAAATAAACTATTTGCAAAATCTCTTCGACTATAATTCAACCATTTTAGAATTAAACTATTTAACTTATTAATCATGATAATCATGTTCAACAACTTTAAAAATATATTAGCTATAAAAGGATTATTTATAATTGCTACAGCTAGCTTAATCTCTTGTAATTCAAAAACCAAAGAAGATGTTATAACTATTGAAACTTCTGAAGCTTCAGAAAATGATATTATAACTATTACCGATGCTCAATTTGTTTCATCAAACCTGGAATTAGGAAAAATAACAAAACAAGAATTTACCACCACTGTAAAAGCAAACGGTATGTTTGACGTTCCACCAGAAAACAAAGCAACTGTAAGTGCATATTTTGCAGGGTATGTTAAAAATATTTCTTTGCTACCTGGAGACATTGTAAAAAAAGGACAAGTTTTATTCACACTGGAAAATCCTGAATATGTTCAAATTCAGCAAGATTTTTTAGAGGCAAAATCCAAATTAAATTATTTAAAGGCTGATTATGAAAGACAAAAAGTATTGTTTTCAGACAATGTTACGTCACAAAAAAATTATTTAAAAGCTGAATCGGACTATAAGGTTACTCTGGCTCAATATCAATCTTTACAAAAAAAATTAAGTTTGATGAATATTAACTCAAATGCTTTAACAGGTGAATCTATTAGCTCAGTAATAAGTGTAACGTCTCCAATTTCTGGCATTGCTACTTCTATAGAAGTTTCAAAAGGGATGTTTTTAAATCCATCAGATGTAGCAATGACTATTACCAACACAGACCATTTACATCTGGAATTAAAGATTTTTGAAAATGATCTTCCATTAATTAAAGAAGAGCAGCCTATTAAAATACATCTTCAAAGTAATTCAAATCAAGTTTATGAAGGAATAGTTCATTTAATTAATCGAGCTATAAACCCAACTGAAAGAACTATTGATATTCATGGTGATTTAGTGAATGAAGACGATGCTAAACTATTTGCTCCAGGCATGTATTTAGAAGCAGATATTATAACTTCAAGCGACGTATTTGATGCTTTACCAAATGAAGCTGTAATTAATATTGAGAACACTAATTATGCAATAATAAAGCAAGATGGTACCTCATATAAAAAAGTTCCTGTGCAAATTGGAAAATCTTCAAATGAGTATATTCAAATTTTAAATGCAGTAGATTTTAATCCAGATTCTGAATTTTTAACAAAAGGTGCTTTTAATTTAATTGTCGAATAATAAAGCAACTTTAATTATATCATAAAAAAATCCAACTACAAATGTGGTTGGATTTTTTTGTCGGGGGTCGTGGATTGTAAAAAAAATCATAAGGTCTTTAATATGAAATGAAAAGCGGTTGCAGTAAGTTGTTCAAAAGCTATAAATTATTTTTTTAGCCCTCACAATTCATATTGCTTTTTAAAAAGCCATTTTTAATTTTCTCTTACTACAATTTTATTCCCTTTCATTACAATCAATTATAGATGTAAAAAAAGCAGCCCTACTTTTGTTTCAAATAATTATGTCCGCAGCTGCAGAAAAATAAAAATAATCAAAAAACGAACAATCAAAGACGAGAATCATTAACTCAACAAGGAGTAATGATACTTTAAAAAATCAATTTAAAAATGAAAAAAATGAAAACACGCAATTTTACACGATTAATTTTATATTTCGTTTCGACCTTTACAATAATAAGTTGTAGTTCAGATGAAGATATTTCTCAAGACCCAGCTACCAAGGTGTCATTTGTTAATCAATCACAAATAATCACTGAAGAAATGGAATCTATTTCTATTCCCTTGCAGCTCGATCCTAAAGCATTTTCCAGTGGTTATATAACCGTTGAATTAACTGGTGATGCTGTTTATGGAATTGATTTCACAACCATACCACAAGCGGTTAATAATAAACTAACCATTAACCTATTACAAAATACACAGGTTAGTAGTTTTTTAGTATCGCGTACAAACATCTTAACTACAGAAAAATTGATAAATTTCAAGTTAAGCAGCCCAACCGAGGGTTTTTCATTAGGCAGTAGAATTAATACTGACGTGAAAATAAGTGCACAATCCATTAGTACTAACAAAATAAACTTTGACGTTGATGTAGCTTCTGTTTCAGAAGGGAATTCATCAGGAATTGAAATTGGATTAAATACTACAACGACAGTGTCTAATGGAAGTCTCGCAAAAGTAAAACTTACAGTCCCTGAAGGCATAGTTTATGGCTCACATTTTTATACGGTGCCTGCCACTGTATTAAACGAAATACAACTTGAATTCAATCAAAATGTTCAAAGCACAAGTTTTAAAATTATTCCCATAAATGACAACTTCATTTTAGAAGATTATTCAATTGTTTTTGAAATAATTGAAGCCGCAGGAGGATTAGATATTGGTAGTAATAATTTACTTACCGCAACAGTTCTTGATAATGATCAAGCAGAGGGAGTCATTAACACCATCGCGCAACTAAAATCAAATTTTAACGATAATCAATATAATTGGTATTTGCCAACAGATTATTTAATTGAGGGAGTTATAACCTCAAATGGTAATACAGTCGATAATAAATCGGTATATATTCAAGATGAAACAAGTGGGATTTTAATACGATTTACTACACCTAACATATTCAATTTAGGTGATAAAATAAGGCTAAACCTTGCGAACGCGACAGGAACCTCAATTAACGGTCAGAAAGGCATAAATCAAGTGATTATGTCAGGGTACGCTATATATCCAGAAAATGCATTTGTCGTAGCCGAAACAATAACAATTGCGCAATTACGCACAGGTAATTATGAAGGTAAGAAAGTGAAAATTGAAAATGTATATTTTCCTAATGCAGACAACGCAACAACTTTTTCAGGAAGTCATATCATAAGGCATGATACGGATATGGCTGCTGTACTTGTGCATGAAACAGCACATTTTGCTAATTACATAATACCTCAAGGTAATTTATCTGTTACAGGAATTGTTGGTGATAATGGAAGTATACTGCCGCAAAAATACAGTCACGATATCAGCTACTAACAAATTTAAACTATGAAAAATCCAGCTATTATATTAATAGGTTTTACATTATCGTTAAACAATAGCGCTTATGCTCAACAGAAGAAAGATGCTAACTCCAATGAAAATTTAAAGTTAACTATTGACAAAAAATTGTCTAATCAGGCAAATCCTGTTCTATCATTAGCAGATTCCTTATTGAAATCCTATATAATTGAAGATAAGGCTTTAAAGATGTGGGAATCATTAACACTAAATTTTCAAAATGGTAATTATAAAAATTTTACTGATGGTAAGATATTGGCCAATCAAATAAATCAAGAGTTATTTAAAATATCCAACGATTTACATTTGAAATTGGTGTATTCTGAATCTCCTTTACCGCCTATTCTTGAACGTAATTCTAACAGTGATGGTGATGAAACTATGTTGGTCGAATTTTTGGAAAACAATCAATATGGGATTCAAAAGCAAGCTATATTAAAAGGCAATATTGGTTATTTAGAACTGTCATTATTTGCACCATTAAAGCAGGCTCAAGAAAAATTAGTGGATGCAATGAAATATGTTGAAGATACAGATGCACTGATTATTGATTTAAGAAAAAATACAGGAAGTTTAGATCCAGATACTGTTCCGTTTCTAATGAGCTACTTTTTTGAAAATCCTGTCCATCTTTTCAATTTTGAGAATAGGGAAAAAAATAGTGTAAAGCAATTATGGACTCTAGATCAAGTACCTGGTAAAAAGTATTTAAACAAACCTGTTTCTATTTTAACAAGTCCTCAAACCTTTTCTGGCGGCGAAGAATTTGCCTATGACATGAAGTACCATAATAAAGCAACAATAATAGGGGAAACGACTAAAGGAGGAGCAAATCCTACTTCTCCGGTTAGAATTAACGATCACTTCTTGGTCGTTATGCCTAAAGAACGCTCCGTGAATACCATTACCAAGACCAATTGGGAACAAGTTGGCGTAAAACCTGATAGAGAAGTAGACGCCAACTTTGCTCTGTATGAAGCGCATTATTTATTACTTGATGAGCTTTATTGTAAAAATGATTTTTTAAATTCTTCTCAAATTGACAATGCTATAAATGAATTGGTAAAAAATAGGCCCCAATACAAAAAAGTGACATTTAAATTAAATGATTATTTAGATGCCAAAAATGTAGCTGTGGTAGGATCTTTTAATTATTGGAACCCTGTCAAGCACCCATTAAAAAAGGTGGATAAAGGATGGATTGCAGAAGTTGATGTTTTACCTGGTGAAATACAGTATAAGTTTATTGTAGATGGTGAATGGATATTGGATCCTAAAAACCCAAATACAGGCCAACATAATGAACACACTAATTCAGTAATTAAAATCTCAAATTAGAAAATCCAAATCTAAAAAAAGGTCTTTAAAATATTCTTAAAATGAAATCATTCATCACCCTAGTGCTATGCTTTTTTTTTGAGCAATCTATTCGCTCAAAATTGTGATTGTTCATCTCAACTTGATTTTACAATCAAATTCTATGAACAAAACAATCCCGCATTTCAAAAAATTAAGACAAATCCCAAAGCATATAGATTATATAAAAAGGAAGTTGAAATAATAAAGAAAGAGGCTAAAGGCCAGAGGGAAATTGATTATTGTATCATTCATCTTGACCAATACGTTGCTTTGTTAAAAGACCATCATAGTGACATTGGTTTTAACTTGAACAGAATAGATTTAAGCACACCTGAATTAATTAATGGTTTTAAGAATTCGGAGTACTATCAACAATTTAAAAAAGAAACAATTGACAGCTCCCAATTTGCTTCTATGTTAAATGAAAAAGCCATAGCGGATATTGAGGGAATTTATAGTAATGNNCACGAGCATTGTTTTTGGAATTGTAAAAAGTGAAAAGGACCCTAATAATTACAAGGGTTTTGTATTGAAAAGCAACAAGCTATTATATTTAGGCCATGTTCTTTTAGAACTTAAAAGAACACAGGATAATACGTTTGATGTAACCTATAATGTCGGACTTATGGGATTTAACTTTCAAAAACTAATCAAGAGGCAAAAAATTGAAAACGGACTAATACCTAGTTTCGGATTTTCAAAAACCAATCCTATTTCAGTCGAAAAGGAGTATGAATTTAAAGTATTGAATGATTCAACTAATTATATTAGAATAAGTTCATTCGATGGAAAACTAACTAACGAACTAAACTCATTTTACGAATCCATCAATTTACAAATCACAAGCAGGCCCTATTTGATTATTGATATTAGAAATAATGGAGGAGGTTCCGAAAAATCGTATGTAAATTTGCTTAAATATGCTTATACAAATCCACTTAAAACAGATTCTGCCTTGGTTTGGGTTTCTCCTGAAAACATTAAGCGCTATGAAGAAGCGTCAACAGAAAACAATAATGAACTGATATTACGAATGAAAGCTGCAAAGCCATTTACTTTTATTCCTCAAAACATAGACGCAGAAAATACCTGGACACTCGATAGCATGATGGTACATCCCATAAAAATTGCTACTATATAACCGAGGCACGGTAAGCGCAGCAGAAGGAATGATTGTGTACTTTATGCAAAGCAAAAAGGTCATAACCATAGGGGAAAACTCTGGCGGCTATATTGGTTATGGCAATGTAATGACAAGTCAGACACCATGCGGTCAATTTACAATGAGAAGCACCACTACTAAATATTTTGAAAAATCCAAATTCGAATATATCGGAATTGAACCAGAGTATAAAGCATCAAAAAATGAAGATTGGGTTTTATTAGCTGAAAAGTTAATTAACAATAATTGATAAAAAGGCCGTTAATATAAGTTTGAAATTAGAGGGTGATGATTGAAAAAATAATCGTTGTCAAATGTATATGTTAAATTACCAATGAATAGTAATAAAGGCTCCCAAAGTTATTTTCAGTATTAAAAAGATTGAGACGGAAGGTTCTCTTTAATTATTTCAGATTTAGTAAATATTCTTTTAATGACTTCTGCATTTTGATTCCATTCTAGCATGATAATACCGTTGGAAATCGAATCTGTCCTGTTTTCGCTCCAAGGAATAATATAGCAACCGAATTCATTTTTTTCTTTTGCAACCTTATCCTTTACTTTTTCTATTGTTTGAATTATTTCATTGCTATAGAAATTCGATTCTTTTGCCTTTAAGATGTTCCACATTTCATTATTAAGAGGTGAAGCATATTCATAAAAACCTTGACGACGATAGGAATCAATAGTTTTTGATTGGCTTTCGATAAAGAAGTACGTTGATTCTGTATTACAACCATATGATAGTATCAAAAGAATCATAGGATAAAAAAAATGTGATGTTTTCATGTTTTGATTAATTCTTTGACAAAACTAAAAAGGACTTCAATAATTACTTAATGAGATGTATTGAACGTCAATTTTAATGCTATGAATGAGTTTTCCTAACAGATTCATTACGATATAATTCACTTTCATTACTAAAATAGATTTTTTTTCAACTTTTAAAATTAATTTTGATACTCTGACTTAATCAATAATTGAAATGTTGCTTTATCAATAGTTATGACATGAAACTAGGTGTACTTAATTTACCTTTTAAAGGTTGCCTCATGCTCCTTTTTTTGATGATTCTATCAAAAAACACTTCCGCTCAAGTAGCAAAACATTCCGATTATCAAGAAAGATTAAGTGCATTGATTAGGGAAACAACAAATAATCCGGAAAAAGGATTAGAGACAGCTGACTCACTCATCATTATTGCAAAAAAAACAAATAATATAAATAATTACGCCGCTTCAATGCTTGCAAAAGGAGCAGCGCTCTCTTTTATGGGCAATAATAGTGAAGCACTCGAAATAGAAATGAAGGCATATGCTATTTTTGATTCAATAAACGATGTAACTGGAAAAGCCTTAAGCTTACTCAATATAGCGTATGTTCAGATGCATCTTAAAAAATACGATAAATCACAAGATTATTTACTTCAAGCTTTAGCGATTACAGATAATAGCAATAGTAAACTATTAACAAACGTCTATGCCAATTTAGCAAGCTCTTCAGTAGAATTAGAACAGTACAATGAAGGGATTAAGTATTATCAAATTGCATTGTCACATTTCAAGAAAATCGAAAACTTTTATGGTGTTGCTATTACATACCATGGAATTTCCATTGCGTATCGAAAATTACATGACAATACTTTAGGTGAAAAGTATGGACTTTTAGCCTTAACTAATCAAAAGAAAACCAAATCCGATTACGCACTCTCTATGATTGCTTTAAATTTAGGTGATATATACCTTGAGCAAGGTAAATTAGAATTGGCGAAAAAATATTTAGACATCGGTGGTGAGACGTCAAAAAAGATTAATTATCCATATCATAAGGAAAACTATTATGAAAACATGGCCAAGTGGCACCAACTTCAAAAAGATTACAAAAATGCACTAGAATACTACAAAAAATATACAGTAATCAAGGACTCTATATATTCCTTGGAAAATGAAAGGGCTAGCAGCGAAATTGAAGAAAAATTTCAGAATGAATTAAAAACTAATGAGATTAAACTATTAAAGACCCAAAAAGAATTGGCCACTGCTGAAATTGAGAAAAATAGATTTTGGGCACTTATTTTAATTTTAGTAACCATTTTATGTATGGCTGCCATTGTAGTTTTATATCAAAATTATAAGGGAAATAAAAAATCCAATGAGTTGTTGAAGTTGGAAAAAATACAGCTAGCCGAAAGAAACCAGCTTCTGGAGAATGAAAATATTTTGGTGCAATTTGAAACATTGAGAACCCAAGTGAGTCCCCATTTTCTGTTTAATTCTTTGAATGCATTAACGTCATTGATTAAAACTGATAAAGAGAAAGCACTACGATTTACTAAAGAATTTTCTAAAATTTTTAGAAACACATTAGAATTAAAACACAAAAGTCTCATTACTTTAAAAGAAGAGCTAGAACATGTCAATTCCTATTTATATCTACAAAAAATGAGGTTTGACTCCAATTTAAAAATCGACATCAGTATTGATTCCACGTTTTTTAATGATTATCTACCACCTTTTTCTTTGCAAATGGTTATTGAGAATGCTATTAAACATAATATTATTACCATAGAAGCTCCTTTAAAAATAGAAGTAACAGCCAAAGATTCTTTTTTGGTTGTCACCAACAATCTTCAACCTAGACAAGTTACTGAAGATTCTACTAAAACCGGTGTAAAAAATATTACATCACGTTACAAATACATTTCGGAATTGGAACCAACGTTCGAGTTTGCAAATAATCTTTTTTATGTAAAACTACCCTTAATAAAAGAAGAGACATGAAAGCTGTAATTATAGAAGACGAAAAATTAGCATCAGACTATTTAGAAACCTTACTTAAAAAAAATAGTTTGAACATCGAAGTCATTAAAATCATTGACAACGTAAAAGACGCCATCCAATGGCTTTCACAACACACTGTAGATATCATTTTTCTTGACATCCATTTAGGAGATGATACCAGCTTTTCGATTTTTGAAAAATTGCAAATTAGCACACCAATTATTTTTACAACAGCCTATAATGAATACGCCATTAAAGCATTTAAATT
>DJWL01000177.1 GCA_002441545.1 Flavobacteriaceae bacterium UBA6231
ACATTTGTCTTTCTTCGAAAGTTTCTAGTTCATTGATATCTGCTTCGATTTGTGCCGCTAAAACTACTACTTCTGCATTTTCTTTAGCTGCCATTTCTTCGATTTTAGCAATCCATTCATTTCCGTTTTTTATAGAATTTTCATCTACATTACAAACGTAAAGCACTGGCTTTTTGGTTAATAAGTGAACCTCATCAATAATCGATTGAGTAAAATCGTCTGTAGGAAATTCTCTTACGTTTTTACCATCTTCAACAAATTTTTGCAAATTCTGAAGCGTTTCGTAAGTTAAAATATCTTCTTTTTTACCAGACTTAATGAATTTTTTAGCTTTTTCAACTGCTTTACCAAGTGTTTCAAGGTCTTTTAATTGAAGTTCTATATCGATAATTTCTTTATCTCTCATTGGATCTACAGAACCTTCTACGTGAACGATATTTCCATTATCAAAACATCTTAAAACGTGAATAATCGCTTCACATTCTCTGATATTTGCCAAAAACTGGTTTCCTAAACCTTCACCTTTAGAAGCTCCTTTTACCAAACCTGCGATGTCTACAATCTCTACTACTGCAGGCAAAACACGCTCAGGATTCACCAATTTCTCTAACTCAAAAAGACGAGTATCTGGTACAGAAACCGTTCCTAAGTTAGGTTCGATTGTACAAAACGGATAGTTNNACAGTTAAATAAGGTTGATTTACCTACGTTTGGTAAACCTACAATTCCACATTTCATATATAGAGTTCAAAGTTTAAGGTTCAAGGTTCAAAATTATTTACGAACCAATTAATTAAAGGTTTGCAAAGATAACGTTTTAAATTAAATATTATTGATTAATCTTACTTATACAAAGTCCACATAGCTATTTTACCTGAAATTGAACTAAGAATTATATTTTTTTAAATTTTATATAAAAAACCTATTTTTCTACAAATAGAATTTGAACTTCGTAATTTTCATCTTTTGGGTTTTGTTTCTTCACACGAAGTCTAACGGTAAAATTATTGCAAAATATATTCATTAATTCTCTATTATAATCGCCCGAATTATAATTAGCATCAGAAGTTAAATCATATTCTCTTATATAATAACCTTTTTCATCTCCTACTTGACCAGTAAAAGAATAATCCGTACTATTTCCAAATTTAGGAGTTGCATTTTCAAAACCTTTTATACCTCCAAAAAGATGAGATGTAATAATAAAATAAGCTAAATCATCTACCATTTCTTTGGCTTTATAGTAACTTAAATTGGGTTTTGTAAAAACACTTGCGTAAAAATATTTTTCAGTTTTTGGGTTTTTAAATACGGCATCTTGTACAAATAAACTTATATTATTGGCTAATTCTACATTTTTCTTTAATAAATCGTTGCTAGGTTTCCATTCCTTTTTTTCTACAATATCTTGCCATCTATTTGTAAAGTTTCTAATTGCAAAAGACATTTTATCTTCAAAAGAATTATTGCGAAAATAGTAGGGTTGTGTATTTGTATAATTTTTATCTATTTGCAAGTTTGCGAAAAGTTCTTTAGAAATTTTATCAGTATTTAAAGGATAATAGCCTACTATTTTAAAATAAATATCTCTATTAGGAAGAAAGCCAAAATCTTTATTTTTTTCTGCATTAGTATTAGCTGGCACATAAATATAATCAGTAATAATAAGTTCTGACCTACCCAACTCTTTATTATACTGATAACCAACAACTACGGTTAAAAAAGAATAAGCCTCTAAATTTTTAAGTTCATCATTTCTGCCATATTGAAAATTAATTGGCATATTCGTTTCTTTAGAAATGTAAGAAAGATAATCTGGTCTAAACTGAGTATCTAGAGCAAAAAAAATTAGCTTCGTAAGGGTTTAGTCTTTCATATTTAAAATAGACATCAGCATTTGCGCCTTTTCCTTTTACGAGGTTATTCTCATAAAAGGGATTTTTCTCAAATTCTAAAGGAAAAGCAACTCTTTTAGGATATTTTTTAATAAAATCCATAGTTTCAAAAATCAACATTTCTGAAACAGTGTACTTGTCATTTATTTCTTTTTCGGTAATCTCATCATAAGAATAACCACTAGAAATTGGTATAAAAAATGGCTCTGAAAATTGCAAATCTGTGGGTAAATGCTTATTAAGGTGCGGAAAAAACACATAAACAGGGTTGCCAGAAGCCCAAATTCTTGGTAACCTTACTCCTATTAAAGTTTTTGCAAAACCAACATCTTTATCATTAAGATTTTTTAACCATTTTGGGCAGTTTTCTCCATTGATGCTTCTTACAATTTTCTTGGCATAAGATTCATCTGCTGGTGTTTTATAACGTACAGCTGTATATAGCTCTCCTTTTCCTACAGGATAGGAGCTAGAATATTTTTTAAAAACATTTTCATCTACTAATCTTATATATTCTTTTTGTTCTAAATAATTGAAAAACTGAACATATTTATCTTGACAGAAAGAGAAAAAGGAAACAAAAAGGAATAAAATAGATAATTTTTTTTTCATATTTATATTTTGGAAGTTATAAATCCAAAAATATAAAAAAAATGAAAACAAATAATGGTATCTTTACTCTAAAATCACCGTCTTATTGTCATCAATAAAAACCTTGACTTTGAAAACCAATTTTAAAGCTTCGGCAAGAACTTTTTTCTCTACTTCTTCGCCTAATTTGGCTAAATCTTTAGCATTTTGAGCATGATTTACTTTTATAATATCTTGGTAGATAATAAGACCGTCATCCAAATCGTCTGTAACGAAATGAGAAGTAGCTCCTATCATTTTAACGCCTCTTTCGTGGGCTTGTTTGTAAGGATTTGCCCCAATAAAAGCAGGCAAAAACGAGTCATGTATATTGATGATTTTGTGTTTAAACTTTTTTACAAATTCTGGTGTAAGAATCCTCATAAACTTAGCCAAAACCAGATAATCAAAATCGATTGCTCTAGAATTTCTGCAATTTTTTGTTGATGTTCTTCTCTAGAAATATTTTCTGCAGGTATATAATGAAATGGAATATCGAATTTCCTGGTTATTTTTTTTAAATATCATAATTACAGATAAAACATTGAAATTCATTTCTAATCAATAAATCCGAAAGACAATGGTGTTCTTTGGTTACCAAAATTACTACGTTTTTCACCTTATTTAGAGTGAGGTTTATTTTGGCATCTTCGGGGAGAATTTTTTGCAATATATTCTTCAAATTTTGCACATCACAATCACCAGAAAATTCGGTTCTCATAAAGAAAAGATTCTTTTCAGAATCTACAAATTCATCATTTCTATCAATATTAAAAATTGATTTCAAAAAGCACATTCGAAATTCAGTAAATTAAGCCTTTTTCGTCGAAACAAGTGACTATTAATATATATTTCATATTAATATATTTCATATTATTTTATCCGTTTGCTGTTATAAAAAAAGTTCCTTAAAAAAGGAACTTTTAAATATACTTATTTTGCTTGTCTTTCCGCACGTTTTCTATCTTCTTCAGAAAGGATTTTTTTACGCATTCTGATGAAGTTTGGTGTAACTTCTATACATTCATCTGCTTGAATATATTCCATACACTCTTCTAGGGAAAATAAGATTTTTGGAGCAATGTTTCCGTCTTTATCTTTACCAGCAGCACGCAT
>DJWL01000124.1 GCA_002441545.1 Flavobacteriaceae bacterium UBA6231
AGGAGGATGTGAGTATCGATTAGGTGATGGTAGCTGGCAGACATCAACTGTATTTAGTGGACTAGCACCAATGACTAGCTTCTCCTTTACTCAAAGAAAAGCTGCTACGGAAAGTTTTAGTGTTTCACCGCCAAGTAGTTCAGCAAGTTTTAGTACTTTATGGGAATGTGGTGTTAATTTCACTGATTCCAGAGATAGTCAAATATATTCAACCAAAGTTTTTGGCTCACAATGTTGGATGATTAAAAACCTAGCTTATCTTCCTAGTGTAGTGGGTCCTGGAACAGGAAGTGAATCAGACCCATATTACTATGTCTATAATTATGACGGAACAGATGTATCAACCGCTAAATCACAAATAAATTATAATAATTACGGTGTTTTATATAACTGGCCTGCAACAACAACTGCTTGTCCTACGGGTTGGCATGTACCAAGCGATGCTGAATTTAAAACACTTGAAATGTATTTAGGTATGACGCAAGTGCAAGCTGATGCTACTGATTGGCGTGGAACAGATCAAGGCACACAAATGAAATCTGGTGGAAGCTCTGGATGGAATGGTTTATTGGGTGGAATTCGTGCTGTGGATAGTAATTTTAGCTATATTGATTCCCATGGAAGCTGGTGGTCGTCTACTCAGTATGGTGATGATTCATGGAGTCGGTCTTTGGATTCTGGTTATGCCACCGTTAACCGTGTTAATGACAATCGAAGTTTAGGATTTTCAATTCGCTGTGTTCTTGATTAATAAATAGAGTTTACAATGAACTTTGTCTGATGCCACAGATTAGAATAGTTGTCTTAAAGATCAGTGTATTGTTTGTAATTTAAATTTATTTATTGTATTATTGATATATGATTATAACAATTAAATAGTCGAAATCTTATTATAATTTATTTTCTTTTATTATGAACCATAAAAACTTATTATTAATTTTATTCTTCTGTCTTTTTTTAACTCCCTATATTGCCAATGGAGAAACAGTTGGAGGTTACTTTCAAATAGATGTTAATGTTTTGCGAGATGGTGATAACAATCCTATTTCCTTAAATAATATTGCTTTATATAGAGACGAACAACCAACCTTTCCCGATTTCTTCACAGGCGAAACCATTTATGAAGGTTATTCCTATACTTCTTTATATCAGGAATTAACTGTGGGTCAGAGCTATACATTGGGCTTTGGGAATATGAGCTCAAAGCATGTGCGAGCAGACGAAACGCTGGCGGGTATTATGGTACGAAATAACGGATCGAGCACGAATTGCACCACTGGCTGTGCTAGTTGGGGATTTGAATGTGTTGATTATGAACAGCAAATGCTGGCTTTGCATATGACTGCGGGGGAAACAAAGCGGTTGTCCGGTTTAACTGCGAGTTCAGCGGGATCTGGGGGAGGCAGCGCTGCGCCCTACATTTTTTATGCAAGATCTTATAATGGAAAATGTGTTACATACAATGGAACTTACTACACATGGATAACGACGGCACCCGCGGACTTGTCGACCGTAACATGCACATCATCAGGATTTTGGAAAAACTGCACTTATCAGGACTCGTTTAGTAGCGTTCGGATATGCGCCTGCGGTGGTTGGAGGATAATTGTCACAATATAGATTAAAAGCTTGAATATAGTCCAAGGTTCTACCCTTGGGCTTTTTTAGGTTTTTATTTTAAATTAACTGATTAATCTTTGTTTTTATTGATCGTTTTATTTTCTATTTTGGTTATTCTTTTATCTATTCTATTAAGTAAACTGGTTAATTTGTTTAATTGTTCTAGGATTAACTTTTGTTCATACTTAAAGTTAATATTGTTTAACAAAAGATTGTTGTTCTTATTACATTGACCAGTTTTTCTTTCTTTTTTCTTCTTTTTTATAGAAATGCCTTTTTTCTTTTGGTCATATGTTTCTTTTATTTCTGATAAAGATTTTAACCCCATGCTTTTTAAAGTGTTATTGGTTAGAATTAGATTGCCCTGTTTATTTTTGCTGTCTTTATTTCTATAAAGATATCTTCTTGATCTCATCCTAATAAAAGAATCAAGCTTGTTAAAGTCTTTTTTACAAGAACATATTTTATAATAATGCCCAAAGCCAAGTATTTTATTATTTAACAGTTTAATAATTGCTTTTTCAGATTTTTTCTTGGTTAAGTGAGTGATATTTATTATTTTATTCTTGAATTCTTGTATTTTCTTTTCTTTAATTGAAAAATAGCCTGCATAAAAGTTAAAACCGATAAAACTTATTCTATCTTTGTGAAATCTTCCTGAAATTAACTTTTTTTCATTAATTTCTAGATTTAACTCATTTAACTTAGGAATAATTACTTGTTTAAGTATTTGTTCTGGTTCTTTTTTGTTTTTACAGAAAACAAGATAATCATCTGTTTGTCTCAGAAAGGGACGAGGTATTTTAAGATCAAGTTTTAATAGAAAGATTCCAGCTAAAACATATGATAATTTAGAACCAATTGCCAAGCCTTTTTTATAGGGAGATTGTTTTAGAAAATCATTAATAATAGCCGTGTTTCTTTTAAACCTTCTTGATATTGGTTTTTCTGAAACTTG
>DJWL01000049.1 GCA_002441545.1 Flavobacteriaceae bacterium UBA6231
GTGGCTGGGCTGGCTTATATGGTGGCAGATACGACAATGTTAGCAGTAGCTTTAGTAATCTTGATACGATTGGGTACTGGTGGTCGTCTACTTCGTCTGGTGAAGATGCTTGGATTAGAAGTCTTAGTTCGGGTAATTCTACTGTATTACGTGATGTTTACAATCAAGGACGTGGATTTTCAATTCGCTGTGTTGAGCTTCCTCAACAATCAGCTCCAGATGCACCAACCATGGCTTCTCAAACATCAAGTAGTATTACTTTAAACGAATGTTCTGGAGGAGGATGTGAGTATCGATTAGGTAATGGTAGCTGGCAGACATCAACCGTATTTAGTGGACTAGCGCCAATGACTAGCTTCTCCTTTACTCAAAGAAAAGCTGCTACTGAAAGTAATGGTGTTTCACCGCCAAGTAGTTCGGCAAGTTTTAGTACTCTATGGGAATGTGGTGTTAATTTCACTGATTCCAGAGATAGTCAAATATATTCAACTAAAGTTTTTGGCACGCAATGTTGGATGATTAAAAACCTAGCTTATCTTCCTAGTGTAGTGGGTCCTGGAACAGGAAGTGAATCAGACCCATATTACTATGTCTATAATTATGACGGAACAGATGTACCAACCGCTAAATCACAAACAAATTATACTGACTTCGGTGTTTTATATAACTGGTTTGCAACAACAACTGCTTGTCCTACGGGTTGGCATGTACCAAGCGATGCTGAATTTAAAACACTTGAAATGTATCTAGGTATGACGCAAGTGCAAGCTGATGCTACTGATTGGCGTGGAACAGATCAAGGCACACAAATGAAATCTGGTGGAAGTTCTGGATGGAATGGTTTATTGGGTGGAATTCGAGCTGTGGATAGTAATTTCAGCTATATTGATTCACATGGAAGCTGGTGGTCGTCTACTCAGTATGGTGATAATTCATGGAGTCGGTCTTTGGATTCTGGTTATGCTACTGTTAACCGTGTTAATGACAATCGAAGTTTAGGATTTTCAATTCGCTGTGTTCATGATTAATAAATAGAGTCCACAATGAACTTTGCCTGATGCCACAGATTAGAATCGTTGTCTTAAAGATTAGTGTATTGTTTGTAATTTAAATTTATTTATTGTATTATTGATATATGATTATAACAATTAAATAGTCGAAATCTTATTATAATTTATTTTCTTTTATTATGAACCATAAAAACTTATTATTAATTTTATTCTTCTGTCTTTTTTTAACTCCTTTCGTGGCTAATGGAGAAACTGTTGGAGGTTACTTTCAAATAGATGTTAATGTTTTGCGAGATAGTGATAACAATCCTATTTCTTTAAATAATATTGCTTTGTATATAGACGAACAACCAACATACCCCGATTTTTTTACAGGAGAAACTATTTACGAAGGTTATTCCTATACTTCTTTATATCAAGAATTGACTGTGGGTCAGAGTTATACGTTGGGGTTTGGGAATATGAATGCAAAATTTGTTCGAGAAAACGCTGCATTGGCGGGTATAATGGTGATGAAAGTGACTAACGCGACCTGTACCACAGGGTGTGCAGGCGTCGGCTTTGCCTGCGACGTTGATGCTCAGAGGGCTTTGGCAGCGAATATTACTTCAGCGGAGCGTACACGGTTGTTAGGAAGTGGGGACAACTACGCCAACGCAGCTACACCAGCTCGATCAACGAGCAGGATAAACAGCGGCACGTGCGGCTATTATGAGTTATTCGCGGTTATGGTACCGCCTGCCGATCTATCGACCGTATCGTGTGATGGCAGCCTGTACTATCGTGGATCTTATTGTAGGACAAGCTGGCGTCTATGCGCCTGTGGTGGCTGGAGGATAATTGTCACGATATAGATTAAAAGCTTGAATACAGTCCAAGGTTCTACCCTTGGGCTTTTTCTTTAGATTTTAATTTAAATTAACTGATTAATCTTTGTTTTTATTGATTGTTTTGTTTTCTATTTTGATTATTCTTTTATCTATTCTATTAACTAAACTGGTTAATTTGTTTAATTGTTCTAGGATTAACTTTTGTTCGTACTTAAAGTTAATATTGTTTAATAAAAGATTGTTG
Organism: Flavobacteriaceae bacterium UBA6231; assembly: GCA_002441545.1. GTDB lineage: Bacteria > Bacteroidota > Bacteroidia > Flavobacteriales > Flavobacteriaceae > Yeosuana. The sequence goes on from DJWL01000049.1 coordinate 2,085, forward strand.
TTCTTATTACATTGACCAGTTTTTCTTTCTTTTTTCTTCTTTTTTATAGAAATGCCTTTTTTCTTTTGGTCATATGTTTCTTTTATTTCTAATAAAGATTTTAATCCCATGCTTTTTAGGGTGTTGTTGGTTAGAATTAGATTGCCCTGTTTGTTTTTGCTGTCTTTATTTCTATAAAGATATCTTCTTAATCTCATCCTAATAAAAGAATCAAGTTTATTAAAGTCTTTTTTACAAGAACATATTTTATAATAGTGCCCAAAGCCAAGTATTTTATTGTTTAATAGTTTAATAATTGCTTTTTCAGATTTTTTCTTGGTTAAGTGAGTAATATTTATTATTTTATTCTTGAATTCTTGTATTTTCTTTTCTTTAATTGAAAAATAGCCTGCGTGAAAGTTAAAACCGATAAAACTTATTTTATCTTTGTGAAATCTTCCTGAAATTAACTTTTTTTCATTAATCTCTAGGTTTAACTCATTTAATTTAGGAATAATTACTTGTTTAAGTATTTGTTCTGGTTCTTTTTTGTTTTTACAGAAAACAAGATAATCATCTGTTTGTCTTAGAAAAGGGCGAGGTATTTTAAGGTCAAGTTTTAATAGAAAGATTCCAGCTAAAACATATGATAATTTAGAACCAATTGCCAAGCCTTTTTTATAGGGAGATTGTTTTAGAAAATCATTAATAATAGCCGTGTTTCTTTTAAACCTTTTTGATATTGGTTTTTCTGAAACTTG
>DJWL01000104.1:0-2801 GCA_002441545.1 Flavobacteriaceae bacterium UBA6231
GGAGGATTAATTCAACCACTTGCCAAACCTGGTGATTTTCGTTGGGTTGATAATAATGGTGATGGAACAATAACTGATGCTGATAAACAATATTTAGGGCTTACGCTTCCAAAATATACTTTTGGGTTTAATTTGAATGTCGATTATAAAGGATTTGATTTGGGAATCTTCATGCAAGGAGCTGCTGGTAATAAAATTTTCCAAGGCCTAAGAAGAATAGATATTGGAACTGGAGCTAATTTTCAAACGGCAGCATTGGGCCGTTGGGCAGGTGAAGGAACTTCAAATACGTATCCTCGTCTTACTACCAATGATACCAACTTGAATTTTTCTAGGGTTTCCGATTTTTATCTTGAAAAAGGAGATTATTTAAGATTTAAATTACTTACTCTAGGCTATTCTTTACCAACTAAAGCTATTAGTACTATAGGAGCCAGTAAAGTGAGAATTTATGTGCAGGGAGAAAATTTGATAACCTTTACAAAATATTCGGGATATGATCCAGAAATTGGAGGAAGTACAATGGGTATAGATAGAGGATATTATCCTCAGGCACAAACCTTTATGTTAGGTGCTAATTTACAATTTTAATAATAAATGACTATGAAAACAATAAACAGTACAAATTTATTTATTGCGGGAGTAATGATGATTTTGTTGGTCTCCTGTAGTAAAGATTTTTTAGAAGTAGAATCCAAAGGAACTAGTCTTGAAGGAGCTTATTATAAAAATGAAAGTGATGCTACTTCAGCTCTTGTCGCCGTATATGATATCATGAATGTAAATTCTAGTTCCTTTGCTAACATAATTACTTTTATGAATGCAGGATCAGATGATAATTTTGGAGGAGGAGGTCCTGGGGAAGGAAGTAACACCATCGCACAATTCTCAAGCTTTAATGTAAATCCTATAAATATGAATGATGCAGGGGCATCTGGTCTTTGGAGCAATCATTTTCAAGGTATATTCAGAGCCAATACGTTATTGCAAAAGTTACCAGAAATTCCTATGGATGCCAATTTGAAAACACGATATGCAGCAGAGTGTAAAGCCATGCGAGCTTACTATCATTTTAATTTGGTAAGAATGTTTGGTAATATTCCTCTTTTAACTACTACAATTACCCCTACAGATGCTCTAACGTATCCTCAATCGCCACCAGAAGAAGTATATGCACAAATTGAGCTAGATTTGATTGATGCCATTGACGGATTGCCATCTACCATTAACATTGATACTGAAGGCGGACGTTGGACAAAAGGTGCTGCCCAAGCAATGCTTGGAAAAGTATATCTCTATCAAAAAAAGAATGCAGAGGCAGCAGCACAATTAGCTATAGTAAACGGCCCGAACTCAGGAATGGTTTTTTCAAGTCCTTATGGGTATAAATTGTTGAATAATTTTAGTGATCTCTGGGTTTTTACAAATAAATTTAATTCAGAATGCATCCTTTCAGATAGTCATAGTAGCACAGGAAATGCGACTTGGGGAGGTGTTAGCTGGGGAACCGAAGGGAATATTCTAAATGTCATGACAGGTATTAGAGGTTATACAAGAGCAGCTAATTCAACCGCACCAGATTATTATTCTGGTGGTTGGGGATATAATACCGTTACCCAAGATTTATATGATGTTTTAAATGGTGACCCCCGTTTTGACGCCACAATTATTGACGCGAAAGCATTGATAGCTTCTGGTCAAATAGAAGGCTATACGGTTGGCACTCAAGATACTGGTTATTTTATGGCCAAGTTTGCTCCAAAAAATTCAGATGTTACACCGGTTGCAGCAGCTGCTCAAGAATTAAATTTTAAGCAAAACACGTATATCATCAGATTGGCAGATACGTATCTCATGGAAGCAGAAGCTTTAGGAGGTTCAGGAGCCAGAGCTCAGGCATTATTGGATGCCGTTAGAACAAGAGTAGGATTGTCATCTGTTCTCGTATCATTAGATGCTATTGCACTTGAACGCAGAAAAGAATTGGCTTGCGAAGGTCACCGTTTCTTTGATCTTGTAAGAACAGGAAAAGCCGCCACTGTTTTAGCGAGCAGAGGATTTGTTGCTGGTAAAAATGAAATTTTGCCAATACCCTTTAGAGACTTAGAAAATTCGGTGTTGGAACAAAATCCTGGGTATTAATAATTATAATTTAAAATGATGAAAAAAATAAATATAATACTAAGCTTTCTAGTAATACTTACTACTGCAATAAGTTGTAGTATTCCTGATGGAATCAGTCAAGATTTAACATTAAACAAGACAAATAGTCCTACTAATGTGGCTTCTCTTTTTGATATTACCAATGATAATTCTGGAAAAGTTACTATTACACCTAGTGCATCTGGTGCAGGCACCTATTCAGTTTATTTTGGGGATGACACATCTAATCCAGCATTAGTACAATTTGGAGCTAATGTTACACATGTCTATCAAGAAGGAGATTACACAGTAAAAGTGGTTGCAAATGGTCTTAATGGAGTAAATACAGAGGAAACATTTCCCTTATCAGTAATTTTTAGAGCTCCTGAGAATTTGACTGTAACTTTTACTAAAACGGCACATAGCTTAAAAGTAAAAGCCAATGCTCTATATGCAACTTCATATTTGGTGTATTTTGGAGATGTAGGACCTGATGAAGTAGGAACTCCTTTAGCTGCAGCTGCCGAAGTTTCTCATAATTACACAGCTGCGGGAACCTATAATGTTAAAGTAGTTGCCTTAAGTGGCGGAGTAGCACAAACTGAAAAAACAACAGAAGTTGTAATTACTGATGCATTTGAATTGCCAATTACTTTTGA
>DJWL01000104.1:2879-4386 GCA_002441545.1 Flavobacteriaceae bacterium UBA6231
TATACTACTTCAACTTCAAATATTGGCAAGAAATTAAATGTAGAACTGCAATCAGCTGTTGGAGGTAATCCTGCTAATGGTGTTGCTATTTTAAAAGTGCCATTAACAACATCAGGTGCTTGGGAAGAGTTGGTATTTGATTTTAGTACTATTCCAGGAATACCTGCTAATGCAAAATTCAATCAACTTGTTTTTAGATTCAATGATAGCACAACTGGAAGAAACGAAATTTTCTATATTGATGATATTAGATTAACTAATTAGAGCGTTGGTTAAAATTGAAGGTATTAATTTAATAAAATATATAAATCATGAAAAAAATAAAAATAAGTTTCAGCTTAATGCTTATTATTGTAACAGCATTGAGTTTTTTAACTGCATGTCAACCTGATGACGTAGGCAATGGCAATGGAATTTTAGGACCTGAATTAGATGCCTCATTTACTGTAAATCCAGTGCCTGAAAAAACGAATACCTATAGCTTAAAAGCAGTTGCTACCAATTATATTGGTTCAAAATGGGATATGGGCAATGGGGCAGGTACGTTCATTGGAAAATCTGAAGAAACCATAGCTTTTCCTGATAAAGGTACTTATACAGTTGTGCATACAGCTCTTGGAATTGGCGGACAATCTTATTCTTCTTCACAAAATATTATTGTGGAAACTTCTGATCCAATTGCAGGCAATATGGTACAAGGGGGTAAATTTGAAAACGCAGACGATTGGAGTAAATGGACTATTTTAAATATAACACCAACGTCTGGATCAACTTTTTGGACTTTTGCACCAGGAAGTGCAAATGTTAGCTTTCCGGTGAGTGGTAATCAAGCCATTTATCAAGCCATAAATGTAGATGCAAACACAAATTATAAAATTGACATGGTTGTGTCATCACCTGCAGGGATTGTAAATACTTGGTTTGAAGTGTATTGTTTGACTACTGTTCCTGTACAAGGTAGCGATTATGGAAACGTAGGTGCAGAAGGCGTAAATGGTTTAAATTTTTGGGTTGGATGTGGAATAACACCTTTTAACGGTTTACTTAGCGCTTTAAGTTGTGTTGGGAAGTTTAACGGTGTGGTTACTTTTCCTACAAGCGGAACGGTTTATTTAGTTATAAAATGTGGAAGTCAGGTTCCTGGCAATAGTATTACAGTCAAAAATGTTGAAATGAGAAGGGTTTCATAATTAAAGGATTATTTTTTTTTAGCCGGATGAATTAATAATGGTTGAAATATAAAAGGATTATTTTTATCTTCTTTAATAAGAGTAGCATGCATTTTTAATCACGCATATTTTTGATTTTTAATTGCAAAATGAAATTATGCTGGAGCTATAAAAAAATTCATTAGTTACACTTTCGAATTAGATTATGTTAAAGTATTCCAAATCAAAAAATAAAATAATATTGAAAAATTCTATGAAAATTATATTTTTAACAACCCTTTTGATTGTATTTTCAAAATGTTCTAATTCAAACCAAGAAATAATTCCACCATCAACAA
>DJWL01000141.1 GCA_002441545.1 Flavobacteriaceae bacterium UBA6231
TTTTTAACTAAACTCTTGTTTTTATCTTAGAATGCTCAGCCAACGGGCTTCGTGAACTACGTTCGCAGACCTTTAGTCTGTGCTCAGCCACCGAGGTGGAAATAAAAAATCTTTTACCCCGTCCCTAAAGGGTGAGATTTTTTATTAAGATTTAAATGATGAGGGGTTTCTTTTGCGAACCTAGAAAATCTTTTACCCCAGTCCTAAAGGGTGAGATTTTTTATTAAGATTTAAATGATGAGGGGTTTCTTATGCGAACCTAGAAAATCTTTTACCCCGACCTTAAAGGGCAAGATTTTACTTGGTATTTTTGATGGAAATTATTAACCATAAAAAAAGCACGGGGTTCGTGCTTTTGTTTTTTTATGTGTACTCACGGATTATAAATCTGCGAGATTGGATCTCATTACTCTAAATTATTAATATCTAAAACCTGTTCTAAATTACTATAAAACTGATTTTGATCATTACTGTTATAAAATGGCACTCCTGTTATTAGATACTTATCTGAATGAATAGTAAATATATCTTTCTTTGAACGTAATTCTACTAAAAAATCTTCTTTCCATTGGTCGTTTTTTATTAAATGTTGTCCTTTTGGTTCAATGAAAACTTGATAATTTATTTCTTCTCCTGTTTTTTGTTTGCAGAATAACACAAAATCTGGTTCAAAACGTCTGCCTTGTCTATCAAATATGAAAAGTTGTCTTTCGTTTCTTACCAAAAAGATGTTGTCATATTTTTTATTTACATCTTCAAATTTACGCGCAAATAATTCAACAAAATCTTTTTCTTCCGTTGTACCATAATTTGCATTGTAAGCATACCAAGATTCATTAGAAACTAAAGATTCTTGTCCGTTTGCACGTTCATCATTTTTATTAATCTTTAGTTGTTTATCTGTAAAAATTCTATGAACATAATCATGTACAAAATGAGAACCTTCAAAAATGGTTACGTTATTTTTTAGTTCGTGTTCAATAGATTGTAAAAGTTGGGTAATGGCAGTTAAATATTCTTTGTTAGATATATTTTCTAACCTTTTATGAATTCCTTTAAAGGTAATACTTAAACTTGCTAAATAACTTTCTGAATTAATAAAATTTCTAATACTTACCATATTTGGAAAGTATTTTACTAAATTATCATAATAGAAAAAAGGATTTTGAGTGAGTGCATATTGAATAATATGAAAAGGGATATTTTTTAACAATATATCCTTTGGTTTAATAACCGTATCATTAGAATCTGTGGCTTCTAATTCAAAATCAAACGCTGAAGTTGTTTTTCCAATACCTGATGACAATTCTGATACAATATTTCTTTTTTTGACACCTAAATCATCAAAAGATTTTACTTTACCAAAGTCTTTTTCAATTTTTTTGTTATAAAAAACTTGTCCTGTTTTGTAAAATTCGGTTTTTTTAAATTCAGGTTTTAACTCTAATTGTTTAGTAATGAGATTATCTTCATCTTCATAAATACCTGTTTCTATTAATGCTTTTTTAAGTTCTGAAATATATTTCGGTTCGTCTTTACTATGATAATACATTTCTTCTAAAACTTTTAAATCGTTGGCTGTATCATCATCATATTTTCTTTTGTATTTGTCTTGGTTTTCATTTAACTGAAAAGGATAGTATCTAGCACCTCTACCAATCAATTGAGCTTCTGAAATGGTAGTAGCACCAACTTTTTTATTACTTCCACCAGTATTTTGCCCTTCATATAAACGCACAATATCATACAAATTCAAAACATCCCAACCTTCATTCAGTTTTTGTACCGCAAAAATTGCTCTTATTGGGTTTGCGCTTTCTTCAAGTGTGTTTAATAGTTGGTCACTTTTTAAGCCTATCTCTTGTTTCTTTTTGTCTTTGGTGTCACTTTCATTAGCACTTAAACAATTTTCTTCACGAAAATTATTTTTTATTTTTTGTGTGAGTTGTTCTACAGTTATATTCTCATTTTCAAAAAATTGTTTCGCTTTTTTAATCATTGAAATTGTAGAATTATCAAAAACATTCCCTACTTCTTCGGGAGTTAAATTTTCAATTAACTGGTGAAAATTTTCTTTGTTTTTTTCTGATTCTGCAATGGTTTTTTTTGCTTTAAAAAGAATTACAGGTTTTAAATTAATGTTATTTCTCACTGCAATTTCTTGACGATAGGTGTTTAAAATTAAGGCTTGAATAATGCGGCCTTGCTCATCAAACATAGAACGAATAAGACTTATTTCTTTAGAATATTTGTCTGCTCTAAATTCTTTTAAATCATACTTATAAATAACTTTGTCTTGGTATTTATTTACCAATTCTCTGCTATCATAATCTAATGTAGCCGTAAACTCTAAAAGAATATTATCAGCATTTTGGTTTAATATTTCTAAAACTGTGCCTTCCCAACTGCCAAAAAGTGTTCCTGATTTGGTGCCACTGCTTAAATGATGCGCTTCGTCTGCAATTAAGCATAATTTTCTTGATTGAAAATCTTCGTAAGTTATACTGTTTTCTTTGGTGTTGTTTAGATCAATATGCAATTGCTGAATGGTAGTAAATTTGATGTTTATGTTTTCTGTGTCGGCTTCATCAAAATTAGACACTTCTTTTAAAAACACTTCTTTACCCTCAATTTGTATTTTTTCTTTGAATAAGTATTTAGAAGATTGAGGGTTTAGAAAGTTATCTTTTGTTTTAGTGATGATATTATTTGAATTGACAAAAAACAAAAAATTGCGATAGCCTTTTTGGTATAGATAAGTCATCAATCCCGCCATTACCATTGTTTTACCGCTACCAGTTGCCATATTGTAAAGCAAGTGATATGGTTTTTTAACTTCTTCTAAATCGTTTTGTGCAACAAAAATAAACCTACGAAAAGCCTCTATTTGATATGGTCTTATTTGTAGTTTTAAATTATCTGTTATTGCATTAGGAATCTCAATTTGATTGATTGCAGTGCGAACAAAAGAAGGTTTGAATATGTCGTATAAAAATGCCATAACTTACTGTTTTATCTGATAAAAATCTTTAGTTATTTTCTTTTCTTCTTCGGTGCATTCAAATTCTGGATCATTAAGTGATGAAAGATTGACATACAACTGATTGAGGTCTAGTAATTTTAAAAGCAATGCTTTTTGATTGTCTAATGTATCTTTTTTAAAATCTTCAATATGTTTTTCTTGTTCTTGAATATCTACATTGTAATTCAAAAAACTTTTGGCTTTCATCTGTTCCCAAATTTGCAGAAGTGATGAAGTGTCATTCGCTTCTTCAATTTGTTCTATAAAAGTTTGGTTATATTTTTTGAGCTCTAAATATGTAAATGAGCCACCACCTTGCCAGTTTACCGATTTTGAAATTCCTGTAGAATCACCTGAAATAATTTTTGATAAACGTTTACAAGTAAAGGTCTCTATATAGTCCATTTGTTCAATACCAATATATTGGCGATTTATTTTGTGCGCAGTTGAAACTGTTGAACCCGTTCCTAAATGAAAATCTAATATTATATCATTTTCATCAGAAGACATTTCTATAATTCGTTTTAATAAAGCTTCTGGTTTTTGTCCCCCTGAAAATTCTCTTAACAATTCAGTATGCTGAGCCTGATTCTCCTTGTAAGCACGTGGATCTGCATATACCTGTTTAATATCCGACCAAACAGTAGATAATGGAACACCTTTACTTTCATCTAAAAATTGCTTAACCCAAGATGAATCTCCTTTCTCATCTTTGCCACGCATTCTTCGTTGATATAATCTACCATCTCCATCATCATACTTGAACCAATCTTTAATGTATTTTTCTGAATAAGGAATAAATATTTTGTTTTGTTTCCTATTAGAATAGTTTTTTGCATAATGCAAAATAGTATCGTGAATGTTTACAGGTTTCGCACCTGCTGCTCTACCACCAGAAGGTGAACCATACGCCCAAATAATTTCTTCTACAAAATTGTTTCTTTCAAAAACCTCATCACATAGTACTTTTAAATAATGAGTTTCGTTAATATCAATATGAATAAATATATTACCATCATTACTTAAAAGTTGTTTAGCTATTGACAATCTATTTTTCATAAAAGTTAGCCATGCAGAATGATTAAATTTATCATTGTACTTAAATGTATCATTACCCGTATTAAAAGGCGGGTCTATGTAAATGAGTTTTACTTTTCCAGCAAATTCTTTTTTGAGGGTGTGTAAAGCCAAAAGGTTATTGCCTTTTATAATCAAATTGTCTGTAATGGTGTTTTCGGGTAGTCCTCTTTGTTTATTCAGTTCGGCATCACGGTTAAAACTGCTAAAGTTGTGTTCACCGTCTTTGTCGTAAACTTTTGCATTGGTTAATACTTTTGGTTCTAACAGTTGGGTAATTTCGTCTTGTGCCAGTATCTCATTAAAAAATATTTCTTCTCTTTTTTGTTCTTCACGGCTTTGTCCGCCTTCTAAAATACAGTCTTTAAATGGCCAAACTAAAGCTACTTCGTTGCGTTGTTTTAGAAATTTACCATCAATGGTTAAGCCTACTTTGTTTTTGTATTGGGTGTAGCTGTCGTTTAGGTAGTTTTTTTGTTCTAAAAATTGTAAAAATAAGTTTTGCTTAAAAACTAAAGTTCCGTTTACATCTACAAAGAATATTTTCTTTACTTCTTCATTTTGTAAAAGAAGTTCTAGTAATTCTTCGTCATAATTTTGAGCTTTGTTAATTACTACCCATTTCAGCAATTCTCCATCATCACTTTTGTAATTGCCTTCTGTTTTAAGATGCTGCTCTAGTATATCGTATAATTTCATTTTTATAGTTTATTAAAAAAAATTAGTTCTTTTTATGTCCATAATTCATATTAAACTTGTCTAAATATTCTGCAATGACGCCAAAATAGCCATCAGGGTTTGCAAAAAAATATGGGAGGAATTTTTGAGGTTTTTCATTATTATTCAAAACGCTATCTGTATAGGCAATAAAAGCATGTTTAACACCAATTTCTCCATATTCTTTAATAGCTTCAGGTATTTTCTCTATTACTCTAGGCGTAAAAGCAAGTGTTGTATGAGATTTAGCTCTTTTATTATTTTTATCGTCATTATACATTTCAATTCTTTCCTCGTATGTTTTTTGAAAACTATCCTTAAAAGATTTAATAAACAATTGTTCTTCTTTTATAGAATTTTCAATAAAAGAATTTTTATCAGACGCTAATTTATCACTTTTAAAGAAATTTTGGAGTTTTGCCTGACGATTCTCTTCAAAATATTTTTCCAAATATTTTTTTACAATTTCAAAATCATAGTTTTTGCAAAGATTAAAAAAATCAAAGTCAGCAAATTTTAATTGAGAAGGCATTAGTTTATATGTACTTTTTAAATCAAATAAAAAATTATTGAAAGATGGAAGAAGTTTTACTTCTTCACCTATATCTAAACTAGAGTTATTATTCTCTTTATTATTTATATTATTATTCTTATTAATATTCTTTTCTTTATATTTTTCAGCTAATGGTTGAAAGTAATCATACAATAGTTTTCTGAAATCGTACAATGGTTTGCCGTTTTCTTCTAATCTGTAAATATTTTCCAAATCATTAATAATATCAGGATAATGCACTGTGAAATACTTTACTTTTGGCATGCCTTTTACCTCTATAGAAATATATTTTTTATCAATAAATTTCTTAATAATAGAACTTAGAGAATGCTTCTTAATACCCGTTTCAGAAGAAATAGTTTCTGTACTGTGAAAAAATTCTTTGAATTTAAATGATTGCCCTTTTACAATGAGATACTCAAAGAAAACAGCTTCTTCACATGTGAAATAATTGAAATTGTAATTCTTAAACTTAAGAATATTTAAGGCTAATGGAATTTGTTTTTTCAAGATTAATAGTTTTTCCAAATATAATAAAAACCCATCTTAACACCAATAAGCAAAGCCGTAATCAACTAAAATAATCAATAAAAATGTAATCACTGAAAAACCCCATTCACAAAACCTACAAAACTTCCCATTAGAATAATACAATAAATGCCATTGCAAACATCAATCAAAATGAAGTCAATTCGGCATAAATAGGCATCATCTTTGTAAACGTAAGACAAAAATATTCAACAATAAAAATCTAAAAAAAATGAAAAAGAACTGGTTAGTATTCCTCATGATGTTTTTAATGGTACCTATGGTGTATGCTCAAGAAAGCAGCTATCAACTCTCAAGTCACATTTTAGACATTTCCACGGGTAAACCTGCACCGAATGTAAAAATTGCTTTACAAAAAAGAGATGCACAAAACAATTGGGTATTGGTAGAAGAAAAAATCACCGACCAAAACGGCAGGGTAAAAGATTTCTTAAAACAAGAGGGCAAAAACAACACAGGCATTTACAAGCTCACGTTTTACACCGCACCGTATTTTAAAAGCCTAGGTCAAAAATTGTTTTATCCCTTTGTAGAAGTGGTTTTTGAGTTGGCAGACCAAGAACATTACCACGTTCCCATCACCCTATCGCCTTACG
>DJWL01000149.1 GCA_002441545.1 Flavobacteriaceae bacterium UBA6231
AAGTAAGTAGCAATTCCTGTTTGGTAATAATGTTGCCTTCTATAGTAAAATCAAAACTGGTCTTGTTTTTTTCTGGGCTATTTTCAATGAACTTTAAAGGTCTGCTAACATAAAAATAGCGTCCTTCTTCATATTTTATATATTGTAGCTGATATTTGTTTAAGGAGTCTTTGTGGTAAATTACTGTTCCCTTTCTCATGTTTTCAACATACTTAACACCCAAAAGTAATTTTAAATTAAATTTTTCACCACGCTTGCCATCGGCAAATTCAAAGTCTACTTTAGTAATAGCATATGTGTCATCTGCAATAAAAAGTTTTCCTGTGTATTTTGATTTAGACCTTTTTGGTTTGTAATTTATAATGTAAATAAGTTCATTGTTAAAATAGGAAACATCTATAAAACTATAGTCATACAAATCGGTATCTAATATTTTTGAAAGCATGGAATTTTCATAAAAATGAGAGCGCTTTAATATGTTATTTGCATGTTCGTTTAAGTCTTTAACTTGATATTCTTTTTTATTGGGTTCCTTTTTGTCTTCATCTTTTAGCGATAAAGAATCTTCAATTTTAAATAAGCCAGTTTTAAGCTTATAGGTTAAAGAGGTATCTAAATATTTAAGAATGATGTGTTGTGCTCTTTTTTGAACTTCATCTATTGAAAGATTGTTTTTTTGGTCAATAAGTTCAGTGGCTTTATATACTTTTAACTTTGTTTTAGTGGAATCATTAACAAATAAGTCTGCCTTAAAATCTTTAAAATGTTTTGTTTTGCTATTTATAACAGCTTTAGACAGCGAGTCCATACTTTTGTTTGCCGACTCTATATTTTTCTTTTTAACATGTGAAGCTTTTTCAATTTCAAAATCTAATCTATCAAAATCCAAATAAGCAGTTTCTCTTGAAAAAATCTCGTGTTTATATAATTTGGTGTCGTAATTTTTAGAAAGATTTTGTCTAACTCTTGAAATGATAGAATCTGCATTTGGTCTTTTATTGCTAACATAAACAGTATTAAGTTCATTTATTGATTCTTCTAGTCTAATAATAAAGTTTAGGTTTTTTATATCTTTAATACTAAGTTTTTTGTTTTTATAACCTAAACATGAAATGGTTATAACACTATTTTCTTTTTCCTCATTGATCGTAAAGTAACCTTCTTCATTTGAAATGACTCCATTAAATTCAGCTGTTTTAATAGCAGCAAAGGGAATTGGGTTTTGTGTGTTTTTGTCTAATAATCTTGCAGTGATATTTTGAGAAATTCCAAAAAAGCTACTTAATAAAAAGATATAAAATATAATGAGATGCTTCATGATTGATGGTTTTCAATGAATTGACGAACAAAAGACCATATTGTTACAAATATAAATTAATAGATAACATGTGCTTTTGCTTTAAATAAAAGAGGAATTAATTACATTTGCACTCGCAAAAAATCCCATACTCTATTCTTCCCAAAAGGAAGGAAGCTAGATGGAAAGAAATATAAGTATAATTTAAAATTGCCCAAAAATCCCCTTTCCTTAGGAAAGGGCTAGGGATAGGAATATGAAAGCAGGTATTGTAGGATTACCAAATGTAGGAAAGTCAACCTTGTTTAACTGTTTGTCGAATGCAAAAGCGCAAAGTGCTAACTTTCCATTTTGTACTATCGAACCTAATATTGGCGTAGTAAATGTGCCGGATAAACGTTTGGAAAAACTTGAAGAATTGGTGAATCCAGTTAGAGTTCAACCTGCTACTGTTGAAATAGTTGATATTGCTGGATTGGTAAAAGGTGCTAGTAAAGGAGAAGGATTAGGAAATCAGTTTTTAGCGAATATTAGAGAAACTGATGCTATTCTACATGTGTTGCGTTGTTTTGATAATGATAATATTGTGCATGTTGATGGAAAAGTAAATCCTATTAGGGATAAAGAAACCATTGATATGGAATTGCAGTTAAAAGATTTAGAAACTGTTGACAAGAAGCTTGAAAAAGTAAAACGTGCTGCTAAAACTGGTAATAAAGAGGCTCAAAAAGAAGAAGCGGTTTTGCTAAAAATTAAATCAAATCTTGAAGCAGGTATTTCTGTAAGAGCACTTGAATTTAGTGAAGATGATTATAATGATTTTGTAAAGCCATCTCAATTTATTACAGATAAACCAGTGATGTATGTTTGTAATGTTGACGAAGCATCTGCGGTTTCAGGAAACGCTTATGTGGAATTAGTGAAAGAAGCCGTGAAAGATGAAAATGCTGAGGTTTTATTTTTAGCCGTTGCGACTGAAGCAGATATTAATGAACTAGATGATTATGAAGAGCGCCAAATGTTTCTTCAGGATATAGGGTTAAACGAAGCAGGTTCAGCCAAATTAATTCGTTCAGCTTATAAATTATTAAAGCAGCAAACCTATTTTACCGCTGGAGTTAAAGAAGTAAGAGCTTGGACAATTGATGTTGGAGCTACTGCACCACAAGCCGCTGGTGTTATTCATAGTGATTTTGAAAAAGGATTTATTAGAGCAGAAGTTATTGCTTATGATGATTTTGAATCTTATGGTAGTGAAGCTAAAGTAAAAGAAGCTGGGAAAATGCGTGTTGAAGGAAAGAATTACATTGTTAAAGATGGCGATGTGATGCATTTCTTGTTTAATGTGTAGTTTCATATAGCCTTAAGTATCACTTCAGGGTTTTTAAAATCTTTGTCTATCAAAAGTTGTCATAAAACATGAAATCTACTAAGTCATTTGTTTATGGTATTATTTTAGGATTGATAGGCATTGTTCTGTTTTCTTCAAAAGCAGTCATGGTAAAAATGGCCTATCAATACCATATAGATGCTGTAAGTGTTTTGCTTTTTAGGATGCTATTCTCTTTTCCATTTTATGTAGTTGTTGCCATAGTATATAGAAAGAAAAGTAATGAGATAGTTTTAGTAAAAAATGATTATTTATGGGTTGCTTTTTTTGGTATTGTTGGCTATTATCTGTCAAGCTATTTTGATTTTGTAGGACTCATTTATATAAAAGCTAGTTTAGAACGTATTATCTTATTTTTATATCCAACGATAGTAATTTTATTTAATAAGTTGTTTTTAAAACAACAGATATCAAAGGAGCAGGTTTATGCTATCATTTTAACTTATGTAGGTATTATTATAGCCTTTTGGAACGAAGTTGCCATATCTGGAAGTGACACGTATTTGGGTGGATTTTTCATATTGCTTTGTGCTATTACTTATGCGGCATATTTGTCTGGAAGCGGTTGGTTAATACCAAAATTTGGCGTCATGAAATTTACAGCTTATGTTATGATTGTATCATGCATATGTGTATTTGTTCATTATGGAATAACCAATAAAATTGATTTATTAAATTACCCGTGGCAAGTGTATCTTTTAGGGTTCTTAATTGCCATTTTTGCAACCGTAATTCCATCTTTTTTAGTTTCAACTTCCATTAAACTAATTAGTTCATCAAATTTTGCTGTTATTGCAGCAGTCGGACCAATTTCTACTATTATTTTGGCAGCAATTTTTTTAAATGAGCAATTAACTTTATTGCAATTATTAGGTGCTTTTGCTGTTATAATAGGAATTTCATTAGTATCTTTAAACAAGAAAAAATAAGCGCTTTTTTAAGTGATTTTATATAAAAGGGCATGTTCTCAACAACATTCACTTTTTATTGTTAATTACTTTGTGCGAAGGCAGTTTTATTTTATATTTTGATATATTATATTAGCGTCCTATCATTAAATTTCACTCAAATCTATGGCTGAACTATCCAATTATACCGAAGACAATATACGCTCACTAGACTGGAAAGAACATATTCGTATGCGTCCAGGAATGTATATTGGTAAATTGGGTGATGGTTCTTCTCCTGATGATGGTATCTACATTCTTTTAAAAGAAGTACTAGACAACTCTATAGATGAGTATGTTATGGGTGCAGGAAAAACTATTGATGTTTCTATTCAAGGCACAAAAGTTACTGTTCGAGATTATGGTAGAGGCATACCATTAGGAAAAGTGGTAGATGTTGTTTCTAAGATGAATACTGGTGGAAAGTATGATTCAAAAGCGTTCAAAAAATCTGTGGGATTAAATGGCGTAGGTACCAAAGCTGTTAATGCCTTATCTTCCTTTTTTAGAGTAGAATCTACCCGTGATAATAAATCAGCTTCTGCTGAATTTGAGCAAGGAAATCTTATCAATCAAGATTTATTGGATGATACTACTAGAAGAAAAGGAACCAAAGTCTCTTTTATTCCAGATGAAGTCATTTTCAAAAATTATAAATATAGAAATGAGTATGTTATCAGAATGCTTAAAAACTATGTGTATCTAAACACGGGTTTAACTATTATTTTTAATGGTGAAAAGTATTTTAGTGAAAATGGCTTAAAAGATTTGCTGTCTGAAAATATTATAGAGTCAGATATGTTATATCCTATTATTCATTTAAAAGGAAGTGATATTGAAGTCGCTTTGACTCATAGTAAAACACAATATAGTGAAGAATATCATTCTTTTGTAAATGGTCAAAATACGACTCAAGGTGGTACACATTTAGCAGCATACAGAGAAGCTCTGGTTAAAACCATTAGAGAGTTTTATGGAAAAAATTATGAAGCTGCTGATGTTAGAAAATCTATAGTATCTGCAGTTTCTATAAAAGTTATGGAACCTGTTTTTGAAAGTCAAACAAAAACAAAATTAGGTTCAACAGATATGGGAGGTGATTTACCTACGGTTAGAACTTATATCAATGATTTTGTTAAAACACATTTAGATAACTATTTACATAAAAATCCTGAAACTGCTGAAAAAATTCAGCGTAAAATTATGCAAGCCGAGCATGAGCGTAAAGAGCTTTCAGGTATTAGAAAATTAGCTAAAGACCGCGCAAAAAAAGCAAGTTTACACAATAAAAAGTTAAGAGATTGCAGAGTACATTTTGGTGATATAAAAAACGAGCGTAATTTAGAATCTACTTTATTTATAACGGAAGGAGATTCAGCTTCTGGAAGTATCACAAAGTCACGCGATGTTAATACGCAAGCCGTTTTTAGTTTAAAAGGAAAACCATTAAATTCTTATGGATTAAGCAAGAAAATTGTGTATGAAAATGAAGAGTTTAATTTGCTTCAAGCAGCGTTAAATATTGAAGAGTCTATTGAAGATTTGCGTTATAATAATATAGTGATTGCTACAGATGCCGATGTTGATGGTATGCACATTAGATTATTACTCATCACATTCTTTTTACAATTTTTTCCAGAAATTATAAAAGAAGGTCATTTGTATATTTTGCAAACGCCTTTGTTTAGAGTAAGAAATAAAAAAGAAACTATTTATTGTTATTCTGATCAAGAACGAAGAGATGCTATTGAAAAATTAAAACCAAAACCAGAAATAACTAGGTTTAAAGGTTTAGGAGAAATTTCTCCGGATGAATTTAGAAATTTTATAGGGGAAAGTATTCGACTGGATCCTATTATGTTAGATAAAGATTTATCCATTGAAGAATTATTAGAATTTTATATGGGTAAAAACACACCCGATAGGCAAGAGTTTATTATTAATAATTTAAAGGTCGAACTTGATATTATAGAAGAACGTTAATGAGAACAAACAACGGGAAAGTTAAAAATATTATTGTTTCGGTGTACTTTATACTTTTTGTGCTGGCTATTGTTTTGGCAACCGTATTTAGTGCTTTTAAAGATGTAAGTAATCATGGATGGTTTACGTTTTTATTATTTTTGTTTGGTTTTATTGGTGTTTTCTTTATAGTTCACTGGATAGCCAAATTTTTTGAGTACGATAGTGATGGCGTTAAGGTTGTTGTTTTAAATAAAGGATTGTTGCTTACAGATTATGTAAACTATCGAGAATATAAAGTAGAATTTGAAAAAAATAGATTAGCGGGTTTTAAGTTCCGTAATTATATCGTTTATAAAAGTTTGGTTCTTAGCATTAAAAACAAATCAGGAAATATAAAACACGCCTATTTCAATGTAACTTTACTCGATAGAAAAAAACGAAAATATATTAAGCAGTCTTTAAGGAAAATGCTAAAAGAAAATATAAAAAATGAAAGAAATTTAGACGAATAACAAAAACTAAACTAAAATGCTGAATAATAAAAAAAAACGCCATACAATCAAGAATATATTATTAATAGCCTTAAAGTTGAGTTAGATATTGTAGAAGAACTTAATTAATATTATCATGTTATATCAAGAATTTAAAATCAAAAAAGGTGAAATTACACATCCAGTAAGCGATTATCATAAAAGAAAAAAATTAAAAGTAGTAGCGCCAAAAAAATCACTATACAAAAGAAAAACTAGTAATTAATGATTGAAGAAAACGACGATTTGATAAATCCGCAAGGCGATACTAAAGAAACCATTACCAGAATTTCTGGAATGTATCAAGATTGGTTTTTAGATTATGCCTCGTATGTTATATTAGAACGTGCTGTACCCGCGATTGAAGATGGTTTTAAACCCGTTCAAAGGCGTATCATGCACTCTATGAAAGATTTAGATGATGGTCGTTATAATAAAGTAGCCAATATTGTTGGTCATACCATGCAATATCATCCACATGGAGATGCTAGTATTGCAGACGCCATGGTGCAAATTGGTCAGAAAGATTTATTAATCGATACACAAGGTAACTGGGGAAATATATTAACAGGTGATAGCGCTGCCGCATCGCGTTATATTGAGGCACGCTTGTCCAAATTTGCTCTTGATGTCGTTTATAATCCAAAAATTACAGAATGGCAAGCATCTTACGATGGGCGTAGAAAAGAACCAGTTAATTTACCGGTTATGTTTCCATTGCTATTGGCACAAGGTGGAGAAGGAATTGCGGTAGGATTATCAACTAAAATATTGCCACATAATTTTATTGAGTTAATTGATGCTTCTGTAAAACATTTAAAAGGAAAAGGTTTTACCTTATTTCCAGATTTTCCAACAGCTGGAATTATTGATGTTAGTGATTATAAAGATGGTTTGCGTGGAGGAAGAATTCGCGTTAGAGCCAAAATATCTCAACTAGATAAAAGTACATTGGTTATTACAGAAATACCTTTTGGAACCAATACAACATCCCTTATAGATTCTATTTTAAAAGCCAATGATAAGGGCAAAATAAAAATTAAAAAGATTGAAGACAACACCGCTGCCGATGTTGAAATTTTAGTGCATTTGCCTTCAGGGATTTCACCTGATAAAACCATAGATGCTTTGTATGCATTTACAAGTTGTGAGAGTTCTATCTCGCCTTTAGGATGTGTTATTGAAGATAATAGGCCTTTGTTTATTGGTGTTACTGAGATGCTGAAGCGTTCAACAGATAACACGGTTCAACTTCTAAAAAGTGATCTTGAAATTAAATTAGACGAGTTTGAAGAACAATGGCATTTTGCATCGTTAGAACGCATCTTTATTGAAAACAGAATTTATCACGATATTGAAGAAGAGGAAACTTGGGAAGGTGTTATTAATGCTATTGATAAAGGATTAAAGCCACACATTCAACATTTAAAGCGTGCCATAACTCAAGAAGATATTGAGCGTTTAACAGAAATAAAAATCAAACGTATTTCAAAATTTGATATTGATAAAGCACAACAAAAAATTGAAGCTTTAGAAGATCAGATTGCACAGGTTAAACATCATTTAGAAAATCTTATTGATTATGCCATAGCCTATTTTACTCGATTAAAAAAGGATTATGGTGCTGGCAGAGAGCGTAAAACAGAAATACGTACTTTTGATGATGTAGATGCTACAAAAGTGGTGATTCGTAACACCAAGCTTTATGTTAATAAAGAAGAAGGGTTTGTTGGTACTTCACTTAAAAAAGACGAATATGTTTGCGATTGCAGTGATATTG
Source organism: Flavobacteriaceae bacterium UBA6231 (assembly GCA_002441545.1). Taxonomy (GTDB): domain Bacteria; phylum Bacteroidota; class Bacteroidia; order Flavobacteriales; family Flavobacteriaceae; genus Yeosuana. The sequence continues at coordinate 7,910 of DJWL01000149.1, forward strand.
ATGATATTATTGTTTTTACAAAAGAGGGTAAGATGATTATCACTAAAGTTGATGCTAAAACCTTTGTTGGAAAAGATATTATTCATGTTGAGGTTTTTGATAAGAAAGATAATCGTACCATTTATAATTTAATTTACAGAGATGGATCAAAAGGCCCATCGTATATAAAACGTTTTGCAGTTACCAGTATCACCAGAGATAAGGAATACGATTTAACTAACGGAAGTAAAGGCTCAACAATTTTATATTTTTCAGCAAATCCAAATGGTGAAGCAGAAGTAATTACCGTTCTTTTAAGGCAAGTAGGCAGTATTAAAAAACTTAAATGGGATTTAGATTTTGCTGATATTTTAATAAAAGGAAGAAACTCTAAAGGAAATCTAGTTACAAAGTACTCAATTAAAAAGATTGAACTTAAAGAAAAAGGTATTTCTACATTAAAACCAAGAAAAATATGGTTTGATGATTCTGTTCAACGCTTAAATGTAGATGGAAGAGGTGAGTTAATAGGGGAGTTTAGAGGCGAAGACAGATTACTAATTATTACTCAGTCAGGTGCTATAAAAACCATTTTACCTGAACTTACTACGCATTTTGAGGATGATATGATAGTGCTTGAAAAATGGCTTCCTAAAAAACCTATTTCAGCAGTGTATTATGATGGTGAAAAAGAGCGTTATTTTGTAAAACGTTTCTTGATTGAGAATGAAAACAAAGAAGAGATTTTTATTTCTGAACATCCAAAATCACAATTAGAAATTGTCTCAACCGACTGGATTCCTAGAGCAGAAGTTGTTTTTGCTAAAGAACGCGGTAAAGATCAAAAAGACAATATTGAAATAAACATTGAAAATTTTATAGCAATAAAAGGCATTAAAGCACTTGGAAATCAATTAACAACTGAAAAGGTTAAGCAAATAAATCTGCTTGAACCTTTGCCTTATGAAGCTCCAGAAGAGATTCATGCAGATGAATTGGAGGTTGTTGATGAAGAAACAATTGAATCTGAAGAAAATGATGAAATGCCTGTCACAAAAGATTTGAATCCAAATGATTCAATAAATGATTCGAATGATTCAGATATTGATGATAAGGGACAAATAACCTTGTTTTAGCTTTTAATCACTTAATCTTTTTTAGAATTTTTATCAATTCTAAAACTCAGAAATTCAACAAATAATGAGAAGGCTATGGCAAAATATAAATAGCCTTTTGGAATAGCACCAACCATATTTCCAAATAATTTAGTGTGCGATAAATGAGCGGCTTCAGTTATTAGCATAAAACCAATTAATATTAAAAAGGCTAACCCTAAAAGCTGCATACTTGGATGCGTGTCAATAAACTTTCTAATTGGATTTGCAAACCCTATCATGATTCCTATTGAAATAACCACGGCAATAATCATTAAAACTAAATTGTAATTATGATTTTCATGTAATCCATTAGTCATGCCTACAGCCGTTAAAATAGAATCTATGGAGAATATAAAATCAATAATTAAAATTTGAACAATAGCTTGCGATAAGGATTTTATTTTTTTTCCTTTCAATTCATTTTCATCTTGTTTTGGAGATTCTACTTTCTCATGAATTTCAGAAGTGCTTTTATAAATTAAAAACAAGCCTCCTCCAAACAAAATAATAGATTGCCAACTTATGGCAACATGAAACCAACTGGTTTCTATAGTATAAAATGGATCTTTTAAGCTAACCAAAAAGGAAACAAAAAACAGAAGTATAATACGCTGAACCATAGCGAATAATAATCCAATATTTGTGGCTTTACTACGTTGGTTCTCGGGTAATTTATTGGCAGCAATTGAAATAAACACAATATTGTCGATTCCTAAGATAATCTCTAAAAACGTTAAGGTAAGCAGAGCCATTATGGCATCACTTGTAAATAAAAAGTCTAACATTGAAATTTTTAAGAAGTTTTATCAAAAATAGTAAAAAATAGTAGTACAGAATTCATTGTTGCTTAATTTTAGCGTTTAATTCTGAAATAATTTTTTCAATTGAGATTTCATAATCAAACCACAAAATTGTTTGGTCTTTTCTAAACCAGGTTAATTGTCTTTTTGCAAAACGGCGAGTATTTTTTTTTATTTCAGAAATTGCAAAATCTAGGGTCCAGTTACCATCAAAATAATTAAATAATTCTTTATAGCCAACGGTATTTAAAGCGTTTAACGCTTTGTAAGGATATAAAGTTTTAGCTTCGTTCACCAAACCTTGTTGAATCATTAGGTCAACACGCATATTGATACGGTTATATATAATTTCTCTATCGGCTGTTAATCCAAGTGTGATTGTTTTAAAGTCTCTTTTGGCTTTATTTTTATTTAAAAAGGATGAATATGGTTTTCCAGTTCCAATACAAATTTCTAGAGCTCTTATAACTCTGTGAGGATTGTCAATGGCAATTGAATTATAACTTTGAATATCTAATGTTTTAAGTTGTTCTTGTAAGTAAGAGATGCCCTTTGCTTCAAAATCTTTATTTAATTGAACTCTAATGCTATCGTCAACTATAGGAAAATCATCCAATCCATTTGTAATAGCGTCCACATAAAGGCCAGAGCCACCAACCATTATAACAATATCATGGGTTTTAAATAATGTATTTAGAGTTTGTATAGCATCATCTTCAAAAGCACCAACATTATAATCATCTTGAATTGATTTATGATGAATGAAATGATGTTGAGCTGCATTCAATTCTTCAGCAGAAGGGGCTGCTGTTCCAATAGTCATTTCTTTAAAAAACTGTCTTGAATCTGCTGAAAATATTTCAGTTTTAAAATGTTGAGCAAGTTTAATACTCAAAGAAGTTTTGCCAATGGCTGTTGGTCCAACAATAGAGATAAGATATTTACTCATGGTTTAATTTATGACCACAATTGTAACAAAACTCTGCATTGTCTTTATGTTTTTCAGCAGAACAGTTAGGACAAGATTGCGTATTAAGATGCACATCATTTTTTTTAGAATCTTCTTTATTTTTACTTAGGCTTGTATATTCAGCAGAAACAATACCCGTTGGAACAGCTATAATGCCATAACCTAAAATCATCACTAATGAAGCAATAAATTGACCTAATGGCGTTTGTGGTGCTATATCTCCAAATCCAACAGTTGTAAGAGTAACGATGCACCAATAGACACTTTTAGGAATATTTGTAAACCCGTTTTCTTCACCTTCAATCATGTACATAATAGTTCCTAAAATGATTGCAACAATAACTACTGCAAATAAAAACACAGATATTTTGGCCCGACTTGCTTTTAGGGCAGACATTAAATTATTTGATGCACCCAAATAACGAGCTAATTTCAAAATCCTAAAAATTCTTAAAAGGCGTAAAGCCCTTAAAGCAACTAAAGCATGTGTTCCTGTAAATAAAATTGAAAGGTATTTTGGAATGGTTGATAACAAATCAATAATTCCATAAAAGCTTGTGATATAATGTAAAGGCTTTTTTACAGTAATAATTCTGGCAATATATTCAATACTAAAAAGAATGGTTATAATCCATTCGCTTATATTTAAAATATCATGGTATTTTGAATCGATGCTTTTAACGCTTTCAAGCATCACCAAAACAATACTGGCAATAATAGTAATGAGTAATACAATATCAAATAATTTTCCTGCGGGTGTATCGGCTTCATAAATAATTTCATGAAGTTTTACTTTCCAATGTCTTTTAGATGTATTACTCATGTATTAAAGATATGAAAAAAGAATATTAAATTTTCTGAATTACTAATAGCGAGTTTTTTTGAACATCAACAATCTTGCTCATAAATTCCTTTAAATACGGATAATATTCTGGAGCATAAATGGATTCTTTAAAAACAATTTTCATTGTCAAATTTACAGATCCGTCTAAAACCTTGGTTGAAAATGAAATTTGCCCTGTGTTATTTGGAAGCCCTATCAAGACATCTTTTGGCTGTTCTATAACTTTATAATTGTTGTCTAAATTGAGCTTTAAAATATATACATAGGAGTCTTTAAAACCAAAATCGATAGGATATGTTCTTTCTTGAAGTTTGAAAGGATTTTCATGAAAGAATACTTTAAAAAAGGGGTTTAGATAAAAAGTCTCACTTGAGTTTTCATTTTTATATTCTATTTGATAAGATTCTGTAAAATCTGTGCTGTTTTTTTCATCACTAGTAACATTATGGTCAAATATTTCTAAGAAAGGTGATTTGTTTTCAAGGTCTTTTACATAAGCTTCTTTATTTGAAAAATAAGCTTTTTTAGAATTTAAAGCGTGATAACCATTCGTCCTGATTTTTACATTTCCAATGACACCTTGTTCTTTGTCAAGTTTAAGTTCAGCATTAAATAAAGTATATGATGAACTTTGGGGTTCAATATCAATCCATTCACTTCCACTTTTGAAATCTAATAAACGACCATATTGATTTAAACATCTAAACGGAATATCACCAAAGTTTAAATAATTGTCTGTTGCGTCTAATAAATACTTTTTATTATCTATAGTTGCTTGTACAATTAAATAATTAAACTCAGAAATAACAGGAAATAATTTTGTAGCAAACCCATTATTTCTTGTGGAAAGTAAAACAGGTTTAACATCAATATTTGATTCCTTTAAAAGGTTGTGAAGTAAGATGTTTATTGATGAAACATTACCTGATTTGTTTTTAATTAAGTCTTTTACAGAAACATCTTTAAAAATTTTATACTCCTCATTCCATGTGTAATTATTTTGTACATATTGATAAATTAAAGTAGCTTTTTTTAAAATATCTGGTTCATTTATAATTTCAGGAGATAATAACTCTTCAATTTTTATGGATTTTGATAATTGCCTGCCAATATTTTCATCTGTTCTTAATTCATCATCAACACTTTTCCACGTTTTAGCATAGTTTTTTACTAATCCATTAAAATCTTTAAAAGTTCTTAATTCATACTCAATTCTTCCTAAATAATTGCTTTTTGTAGTCATGTAATCTTCCTCAATAAAGGCCGGAATATCTTTCATGGCATAAATTGAATTTGAACAATCGGCTACTCCTCCGTTAAAAGATGTTAAGCAGCCTTTCTTTATTTCGGATTCATTAACACTAAGTTTATTAGCACCAATAAGTTTTATGTTATAATCCCAATTACCAGGAATGCTTGTTCTGTATTCACTATATAGTTTAGGAATGTCATCTTGAAAATTCCAGCCTTTATAGTTGAACATAAATGGAGATATAATAGTGTAACTATATGTGATGACAGAACCTTCTTTAATGTTAGGTAAAGTGAATTTTATAAGTTTATGGTTTTCATCGTATTTCTCTTCAAAAACATCTTTTTTACTAAGAGATGTTTTAACAACATTACCATTAATTAAATTATAAGTGGTGGCAAAAATATTTGTTACTTTTTCTTCACTACGTTCATTATTGTAAAGGTGTATAGTTATTGTGGCATTATCGAAACCATTTTGGTTTAATATCTTGATTTTCTTCTGGATTTCAGTTCTTAGATCGTATTCGCTTTTGTCAACATAACTATTACCATGTTCATATATTACTAAGGCATTGGCTGTAGAGTCTTTTGCAAAAGTTTTGGTTTTGATATCATCTAGTGTTACGATATAACTTTCAGAATTATAACTTTCTTGTGAAAAACCGAATATATTAATTAATAAAAATAGTAGAGTAGAAATGCTTGTTTTCATGTTTTAATCGAGGCTAATTATTTTCAATCGTTTATTTCTTCTCATATAGCTTTGAATGATATGTTGGGTGTCTCTATTATTTTCCATTGGAGTAATAAAAGACTTTAAAACATCTACATTATTTATTTGATAGTTTAAGTTGAAAAAACCAATACCTTTAAAAACACCATTTTCAATATAGATAGCGCTGCGTTCATCAATATCACGACCTCTATCAATAATAACCATATTTTTATTTTTATAGCTGTTTTTATTTATAAATTCCTCGACACGTTTATTATAATCTTCAGCAAATTCTTTGCCTATACAGGCACCATGACACTCTTTTATATCGTATTTAAAGCAACTGCTTTTTGTTTTGTATATACCTGTGAGTTTTTGACATAAATTGTAATCTTCGATAGCTTTTAAAATAAAACTTTTTGCACTATCTCTATTACTAAAGGTTGTGATTGGCTTTTTTCTGCCGTCAACTTTATCGATTTTTAAATTGATATAATCATTCTCATCAACAAAACTATATAAGGCATGAGTAAAAACAGTTCTTCTTAAAGCACGGTTGAAAATGGGTTTATTGCGCTTTATTTCTTCACTTTCTTTTAGCAATGCTACCAACTCACTTCCTGTAGCTTCATAAGTTACAGCAGTGGCTTGAATTTGAATTTTTTTTGATTTGTGATTGGTATTGGTAAAATGCTGATTGATGCGCTTTTTTATATTATTGCTTTTTCCAATATAGATAATCTCGCCATCTGCTTTATGAATGTAATAAACACCTGTTGCTGAAGGCATTTTTTCAATAATATCAATATGTCTGGGTTCTAATTGTAGTTTCGGACTTAGTCTAATAGATTTTTGTATAATTTTTTTCGTGGAATCTTTATCAAGCAACATTTTAAATAATTTAACTGTTGCCAAAGCATCACCATTAGCACGATGTCTGTCTGTTACAGGAATACCAAGTGAGCGTACTAATTTTCCTAAACTGTATGAAGCTTGATCAGGAATTAACGACTTAGCCAATTCAACAGTACAAAGTGTTTCTCTATTAAAATCAAAACCTAAACGTCTGAATTCTGTTACTAAAATACGGTAATCAAATTGAGCATTGTGAGCTACTAAAATACAATCATCTGTAATTTCAACAATACGTTTTGCAACTTCATAAAACTTAGGGGCATTACGCAACATGCTGCTATTGATTCCTGTAAGATTTACAACAAAAGGCTGAATTTCTCGCTCAGGATTAATAAGACTTATAAATTGATCAACAACTTGGTGACCATCATATTTATAGATTGCAATTTCTGTAATGCCTTCTTCATTATATTTGCCTCCAGTAGTTTCTATGTCTAATATTGCGTACAAAAAGTGTTTATTCGTTTATCTGTTTTTTGTTTCATTGCGAGACTTTTTTTAAGTCGTGGCAATCTATTTAATTTATTTCAAATGTTCTTTTGAAACTTAGTCATAATTTCGTTCTCCAAATATATTGCTTCCAACACGAATCATAGTGCTACCACACTCAATAGCAAGCTGATAATCACCACTCATTCCCATCGAAATAATTTCAGGTTTAAAGTTAAAGGATTCTAATGGTTTTAACGTATCAAAGGTGTGTTTTAATAATTGAAATTCTTTTTTTATTTGATTTTCATCGTCAGTAAACGTTGCCATCCCCATAAGTCCGGTAACTCTAATATTTTTTAATTCTGAAAAAACTTCAGATTGCAATAAATGAGTTGCATCATTAGGATTCATTCCAAATTTTGAATCTTCTGAAGCTATTTTAATTTGAAGCAAACAATCAATAATTCTATCTTGTTTTAATGCTTGTTTATTAATTTCTACTAAGAGTTTAATATCATCAACACCATGTATTAATGCTACAAATGGTGCCATGTATTTTACTTTATTTTTTTGAACATGACCAATCATATGCCATTCTATATCTTTTGGCATCGCTTCATGTTTGTCTGCCATTTCCTGAATTTTATTCTCGCCAAAAATGCGCTGTCCAGCATTGTAAGCTTCCATTAAATCGGAGATTGGTTTTGTTTTAGAAACAGCAACAAGAGTTACATGTTGTGGTAATAAAGATTTTATATAATTAAGGTTTTCTTTTATTGACATAATTTAAAATTCGTAAATAGTAACACCACTTCTTAGTTTAGGCTCAATATAAGTGCTTTTTGGTGGCATGGTTAAACCATCATTAGCTATGGCCTTCATTTCCTTAATAGTAATGGCAACCAACCCAAATCCCACTTTAAATTCACCAGCATCAATCTTGCTTTTTATATTGACTAAATCGTTCTTTCCAAAAGAATAGTCTATTCTGGTGTCGTTGCGTAAATCTGTAATTCCTAAAAGGGGTTCTAAAACCGTTTTGTATAAAATTTGTGTGTCTAAAGCATCTAAAGACGTATTAAATGAATAATTACTTTTCCTTAGATATAATGAGTAAAATTCACCATCTAAATACATGCAGAAGTGATGTTTTTTATTGGGTTTATATAACTCTTTTCCTCTGTTTTCAATGCGAAACTTAGTGTCTAACTTTATTAAGAAAGCTTCTTTTGATAATCCATTCAAATCCTTTACAAGTCTGTTGAACTCATAAATTTTAAGATGTGATTCAGGAATTAAATAACTCATAAAATAATTATAAGGTTCGTTTCCAGTATGGTTTTTATTTTGAGCTTTTAAATCTTTTGATAATAAATATGAAGAAGCCGAACGATGGTGACCATCAGCTATATAAATGGTTTCTATTGTTTCAAACGCTTTCTGAATAATGTTAATAGTTTCTTTATCGTTTAGTATCCATAAATAATGAGTATCTCTGTAAGTGGTTGTAAACTCAAATTCGGCTCTGTTTTTTTGAATATCAGAAATAATAGAGTCAATAACAGTATTGTCAGGATAAGTAAGTAAAACAGGTTCTGCATTAAAACCAACAACTTTTAAATAGTCTTTAAAAATATGTTCTCTGTATTCAATAGTGTCTTCATGCTTTTTAATGATATCCAATTCGTAATCTTCAGCACTTGTAGCCGCAATAATGCCGGAAAACGAATAACCTTCTCTGTTTACAATTTTGTAAACATAATAACTGGGTTTCTTGTCTTGAATAAAAACAGCATCTTCTTTAAACTCTAAATATCTGTTTTTAACCAAATTGTATCGCTCTTTTCCAGAAGATGAGGATTTGTTATAGCGATAGCCGGGATTGACAACGTGTAAAAATGAAAACGGATTGTAATCCAGTCTGGCTTCCAGTTCTGCTTGTGTATAACTTTGGTAAGAGCGCGATGCTACCAAACTTACTTTATCACGTGTTGGACGAACTGCTTTAAATGGAATGACTTTGGCCATGGTTTTCAGTATTCAGTATTCAGTATTCAGTGTTCAGTGTTCAGTGTTCGGTGGTCTGTTTTTGGTAATTATGATTTGCTTGAACCAAATTTTTCAGGGTTTAAAATCATATAGTTTATTAGTTTTCCAACTTCAATGCTTTCTTTAGTAAGTTCTTCAAACATGTCTTTGTTTATGTAATTGCATGCCAGTGCAAATTCTATCTATGTTTGGGTTTCTGAATTTTCAGCATCACAGTCTGTAAGCTTACTTAAAAAATGTTTTGGATATAAACGTTTTCGATAGGCTTCAGCCATATTAGCACAAACGCTTCTTGAAGAACGTCTTAATTGGTCTGTTAGCGAATAGGCTTCTTCTTTCGGAAAAGATTTTGAAAGATTAAATAGCTTCATGGATAACTCAAATCCTTTTCTGTAAGCTAATAAGTCTTGAAATCTCATAATTATACTTTTCTTATTACTAACAACTGAACACTGAACACTGAACACTGAACACTGATTACTTTACAAATTGCTTCGCAACTTTTTCTGCTTTTTTACTTTCGGAATAGTCATAAAAACCTTCACCAGATTTCACGCCTAATTTACCAGCACGTACCATATTGACCAATAACGGACATGGCGCATATTTAGGGTTTTTAAACCCTTCGTACATCACATTTAAAATGGATAAACAAACATCTAAACCTATAAAATCTGCTAATTGTAAAGGTCCCATAGGATGTGCCATACCTAGTTTCATAACGGTATCAATTTCATATACACCTGCTACACCATTATATAATGTTTCAATAGATTCATTAAGCATTGGCATTAATATTCTGTTAGCTACAAAGCCCGGATAATCATTCACTTCTACAGGAATTTTTCCTAAGGTTTTTGATAAATCCATGATTGTTTTAGTCACTTCATCACTGGTATTATAACCTCTAATGATTTCAACCAGTTTCATAATAGGAACAGGGTTCATAAAATGCATGCCAATAACATGGTCTGGCCTTGAAGTTACCGATGCAATTTGAGTGATTGAAATTGATGAGGTGTTAGTGGCAAGAATGGTTCCTTCTGGACAAGCTTCATCTAACTGTTTGAAAATTTTTAATTTTAAATCAATGTTTTCAGTAGCAGCTTCAACCACTAAACTGGCGTATTCAACCCCTTCTGTAATATTTGTAAAGGTTGAAATATTGGAAAGTGTTTCTTCTTTTTGAGCTTCAGTAATGGTTTCTTTGCTAACCATTCTGTTCAAGTTATTGGTAATGGTTTCAATTCCTTTTTTTAAGGCAATTTCATTTACATCAATAAGTTGAACTCTAAATCCGCTTTGTGCAAATGCATGCGCAATGCCATTTCCCATGGTTCCTGCACCAATAACCGCGACGTTTTTCATTATGAAAATTTTATTTAAAACAATTTATTATTTGAGTTGCAACACGTAATGCTTCGGTACCATCGTGAAGTGTTACAATAGGTTTTGTGTTATTATTTATGGCGTCTGCAAAAGTTTCCAACTCATCTAAAATGGCATTATTGCCTGCAATATCCGGATTATCAAAATAGATTTGTTTTTTAATACCTTCAGCATTTTGAAGTATCATATCGAAATCTCCAGGTATTTCAGGGGCATCTTTCATTTTAACTACTTCACATTTTTTTTCTAAAAAATCAACAGAGATGTAAGCATCTTTTTGGAAGAACCGTGTTTTGCGCATGTTTTTTAACGAAATTCTGCTTGCTGTTAAATTGGCAACACAACCATTTTCGAACTCAATACGGGCGTTTGCAATATCGGGCGTATCACTAATTACAGAAACCCCACTTGCCGAGATGTGTTTTACTTTTGATTTAACAACACTTAAAATAATATCTATATCATGAATCATTAAGTCTAAAACCACAGGAACATCTGTACCACGAGGATTAAATTCTGCAAGCCTGTGAGTTTCTATAAACATGGGTTCATGTATATCATTTTTAACCGCAGTAAATGCAGGATTAAAACGCTCAACATGTCCAACTTGGCCTTTTACATGATTTTCAGCCAAAATAGCTCTAATATGTTCAGCTTCTTCAACCGTTTTGGCAATAGGTTTTTCTATAAATATATGTTTGCCTTTGGCAATAGATTGTAATGCACAATCATAATGAGAAAGGGTAGGTGTTACAATATCAACAACATCTACAGCATTAATTAAATCTTCAATAGTATGAAAGAATTTATAACCAAATTCGGCTTCTACTTTTTTACCGTTTTCAGTATCAGCATCATAAAATCCTATAAGGTTATATTTTTTAGATTGATTGAGAAGTCTTAAATGAATTTTCCCAAGGTGACCAGCACCTAGAACACCAGCTTTTAGCATTTTTATTTAGGTTTTCAACAAAAATAACATATTTAACGCTTGAAATTCACAATAATCTTCTAAAATTTTATCTATTAATTGTGAAAAATTAATCTCAAATAAATTGTTTTTAGCTAAAATGTTTAACTAATTTTAGACTTGAAAAGAAGACGAAACACCTGTGTTTGTTTTTAAAATACACTAAGGGGTTTTTAATATAACGTGTTCTATGTGACCATTAAAAAACAAATATTAAAGACGCATAAAAATTGAAAGACACATTTAAGCATAAAGGATTAAGACAACAGTTGGTTAATGTTTTAAAAACTAAAGGAATAAAGGATGTAAATGTTTTAAAAGCTATTGGTAATGTACCACGCCATTTGTTTATGGATTCAGGTTTTTTAGACCATGCATATCAAGATAAAGCGTTTCCTATTGCTGCAGACCAAACCATATCACAACCTTATACAGTTGCCTTTCAAACAGAACTATTGGAAGTTAAAAAGGAAGATAAGATTCTTGAAATAGGTACTGGAAGTGGCTACCAAACAGCAGTTTTGTGTGAATTAGGAGCGAAAGTTTTTAGTATAGAACGTCAACTGGAACTATTTAAAAAAACCAGTATATTTTTACCTAAACTTGGTTATCGAGCCAAAAAACTCATTTTTGGCGATGGTTATAAAGGTTTAGTTGAAGAAGCACCTTTTGATAGCATTATTGTAACAGCAGGCGCGCCTTTTGTGCCTAAACCACTATTAAATCAATTAAAAATAGGAGGTAGGTTAGTGATTCCTGTTGGTGAGAATGTTCAAATTATGACTTTATTCATTAGAAAGGATGCTAAAGAATTTGAACAGCATGAATTTGGTGAATTTCGTTTTGTGCCTTTATTAGAGGATAAAAATTAATAAGAAATTAATCCCAAACAAATTTCCATGTACCATCCGGTTGTCGTTTCCAAACGGTATGGAAAACACCTTTACTTTCTAAATCGTTATTTAAAGAATCTTTATACTTAAAAGTATAAGTACCATAGGTATAGCCTAAATCGCCAGAAGAAGAGACTTCAACAAAATCAGGTTTCCAAGAAAGCTCTTTGGTATTGCTGTTTTTTAAAAATACTTTTATGTTGTCTTTCCCCTTTATAAGACTGTCGTTTCTTAAAAGGACCCCATCATCTGCTACAAATTCTAAAAAGGCTTTATTCATTCCTTCTTTTTCAGCCATTTTACAAAAACTCAATTCAGCAGCAATAATTTCATTCTTCCAGCTTTCAATAGTTTCTTTATTTGGTTTTTGTTGACATGAAAAACAGATAAAAATTAAAATGCTAAAAATTGAAAGAGTATTTTTCATGGTTTAATTTTTGCCTAAATATTTTTTAGGAATAGGATTTTCGCTTGTTTCTTGAGTCCAGTAAATGTTGATGATCCACCAGCGTTTGCCATCATTTAATAGTTGAATGCTATTGATGCCTCGCATAAAAGGTTTTTCATCACTTTCACTTTTAAAAGATTCATAACTGCTAAAAACACTGGTTATGTTTCCAAAAGTGTTTTCGGTTCGATGGATTTCTTTTTCAAAAAAACCATTTTCTACTAGCCAATCATTTGAGCTTTGTATATAATCATTAGGAGACATGTAGCGTACTTTATAAATACCTTCATTATCTTTTCCAGAAGGTATTAATTTAGCACCTGGTTTAAATAAATATTTAAAAAGCTCCCAATTTCTTTCTTCACCTTTTTCACCAGAAATTACTTTATACAAAGCTTTAATTGTTCCATCAAGTGTTTTAACTTTTGAACTATCTATGACCTGTGTTTTAAGTGAATCTTTTTCAGGTTTTACTATTTTTTCTTGCGCATTTATGTTTAAAGAAACAAATATTATAAGTAAAAAGATTGCTAATTTATGCATATTCTATAAGTTTAAGTTTTAAAAAGAAATGCTTATTTATATATTTTTTTAATACGGTCAAGGTCGCGCTTGTTATCACGGTCTTTTAAGGTTTCACGCTTATCGTATAATTTTTTTCCTTTTGCTAAGGCAATATCCATTTTGGCATATCCTTTCTCATTAATAAATAATTTTAAAGGCACAATGGTAAGCCCTGTGTTTTGAACTTCTTTTAGCAGTTTTTTAAGTTCTCTTTTATTTAAAAGTAATTTTCTTTCTGCTTTTGGTTTATGATTATAATAAGTGCCATAAATATATTCTTCTATGGTCATATTAATTACAAAAAGTTCGCCTTGCTCGTTAAACTCACAAAAACTTTCAGCTATTGATGCTTTGCTGCTTCTAATAGATTTTATCTCTGTTCCCGTTAATACAATGCCAGCGGTATACTTATCTATTATTTCATATAGAAAGCGCGCTTTTTTGTTTTGTATGTTAATAGTCTTTTGCATAATGACAAAACTACATAATTTTAGTTTGTCTTTCTTTTCAAATGCATGGGTTTTTAATGTTTTAAATTGACTTAATTTATAATTTTATTAAAAATGTTTTTTATTGTGGTACCATAAAACATTTGTACTTTTGTGTTCAATTTTTATTAAACAAACATCAAAAATAATCTCATGAAGTCATACGATGTAGCCATAATAGGCTCGGGTCCTGGAGGATATGTAGCAGCCATACGTTGTGCACAATTAGGAATGAAAACTGCCATTATTGAAAAATACACAACACTTGGAGGCACTTGTTTAAACGTGGGTTGTATACCAAGTAAGGCTCTTTTAGACTCTTCACACCATTATGAAGATGCTATTAAGCATTTTGAAGAGCATGGAATTGAAATTCCTGGCGAAGTGAAGGTGAACTTAAAGCAAATGATTACTCGTAAACAAGCAGTTGTTGACCAAACTACAGGAGGTATTGATTTCTTAATGAAGAAAAACAATATTGATGTGTATCAAGGCTTGGGAAGTTTTAAAGATGCTACCCATATTTCAATAAATGGCAATGAAACTATTGAAATTGAAGCTAAAAATACCATCATTGCAACTGGAAGTAAACCATCTAGTTTACCATTTATAAAACTGGATAAAGAAAGAGTTATTACGTCAACAGAGGCTTTAAAATTACCTGAAATTCCAAAACATTTAATTGTTATTGGTGGTGGAGTAATTGGTTTAGAACTAGGGCAAGTATATAAACGCCTTGGTGCAGAAGTGACCGTTATTGAATTTATGGACAGAATTATTCCAACTATGGATGCAGGTTTGTCTAAAGAACTGAATAAGGTATTGAAAAAGCAAAAATTCAATATAAATACGTCGCATAAAGTGAAGTCTGTTGAAAGGAAAGGCAATGAAGTAATTGTGAAGGCAGATAATAAAAAAGGAGAAGAAATAACTTTTACAGGCGACTATTGCTTAGTATCTGTAGGGCGTCGCCCATATACAGATGGTTTGAATGCAGAAACAGCAGGAGTAAAAATATCTGATAGAGGTCAAATTGAAGTTAATGACCATTTACAAACATCTGCTAAAAACATATACGCTATTGGCGATGTAGTAAAAGGAGCTATGTTAGCCCATAAAGCTGAAGAAGAAGGTGTTTTTGTAGCCGAAACCATTGCGGGACAAAAACCTCATATCGATTATAATTTAATTCCAGGTGTGGTTTACACATGGCCAGAAGTTGCTAGTGTTGGGAAAACCGAAGAACAATTACAAGAAGCAAAAATAGAATACAAAGTTGGCTCGTTCCCCATGCGTGCTTTAGGTAGAAGTAGAGCGAGTATGGATTTAGATGGCTTTGTAAAAATATTAGCCGATAAGAAAACAGATGAAATCTTAGGGGTTCATATGATTGGTGCTCGTGCTGCCGATATGATAGCCGAAGCAGTAGTAGCTATGGAATTTAGAGCTAGTGCAGAAGATGTTTCAAGAATGTCGCATGCACACCCAACATTTACAGAAGCTATCAAAGAAGCAGCCTTAGCAGCAACCGAAAACAGAGCATTGCATATTTAATAAAACTTATATATAAAAAAAAATCGCTTTTTAGACAGTTTTTTTTTATTGTTAAAACAAATCATTCAACACTTTGGCTAACCTGATGCCTCCTTTTTGTAATTGTGAACGTACGGTTTCAAAATTGTCGTATGAGTAGCTGTAACGTAAATTGTCGTTAGGTTTAACATTGGCATACACGTGTCGTGTCAATTTGTGTGTGTCGTTTACCCAGTCAATAATGCTGCCAGCTTGTATGGTTTTTACTTGATCTTTGTTTAGTATATCGGCATTTTCAGCAAGTTCGCTATAACTCATATTGTAACTTTCAATCATTTCCCTGTCCCAAACAGCATGTAAATTAGAATCTTTATAAAACCATTGTAATTTAAAATCATTACCACCTTTATCATCTACAAGGCCAACATGCATAGGCTGGTGCAAATCGCCAATAAAATGAATTAACAATTTCAAATAAAAAGCTTTGTCATCATCGCTAGATGTCTCGTCTTTTATAATTTCAATACAGGTATTGATGCCACTAACTAAGTCGCCATCAGCGTTTTTTTCAGAATCTTCATAGTTCGAATCTAATGGCATATTAATAAAATGCCAAGTGTAAAACTTGTCAAAACGTTTGTCTGATTTTATGTCATCTCCAAAGGTTGAAACCAAAGCAAGCGATTTATTATTAAGTAACTTTTCAATTTTTCTTTTAGTGCTTCTTTTTAAATATTGATCGGCTATTTTGCCAACAACTCTATGGCCTGTAGCGCTCCAGTCATCAGAGGCATAAGAATTAAACGTGCATAAAATACAAATGGATAATGCAATGGAAAGTAAATGTTTCATTATTTATTATGAGTTAATAAGATTAAAGTTCTATTTTTTTTACTGTATTTTTTTTGAGTAATAACATAGGTAAAGCTACACCAACAGTAAGTGAAATTAATACAAAAACCATGGTGAAGCCATTAGTAAAAATGGCATCAATTAACACGATTCTTTTACTTGCGTCGCCTTCCATAAAAATAAAATTCATTACAGATAGTACGGTTTCATAAGCATAGTATCCAGGAATCATGGGAATTACTGGTGGAATTGAAAAAACCACAGGTGGCTGATGTATTTTATGTGCCATAGGAATACATATAAGGCCCACAAAAAAAGCAGCTAAAAAACTACCAAGCACAACATGTACATGGAAGTGCATTAAACTAAATTTTATTAAACCAGCACAAAAACCTAATGCAAAAGCGGTGAAAACAGCACTTCTGGGAATGTTAAATAAAATTCCAAAACCTAAGGCCGCAACGCCCGACCAAAATGATACTTCCAATAATTTTAATATAATGTCTAACATCTTAATTTAATTGAAAAAGATACATAGCTAAAAACAATCCAATCGACATGGATAATACAATCATTAAACCAGTGGTAAATCTCACCATACCATTTAAAATATTATTATCCATTAAATCTGTAAACGAGTTTATTAGCGGAACACCAGGAACTAAAAACAATATAGAAGTAGCCAAGGCCGTTTGCGGATGCTCGCCAATATGATAAAGAATTCCAATAGAAGCAGATACAGAAGCCAGAAAAGAACCCAAAAATATTCTAATGTAAAGATTGTACTTTAATTTATGAGTTTGCTGAAATACATAAAGCCCTATAAATGTGCTCATAAAAGCGACAAACATATTTAAATAATCGCCTTTAAAAATATTGCAAAATCCTGCGCCAGCTAAACTTACAGCAATAAGAACAACAATTCTTGGATACCTGTTAAGTTTTTTAATCCGTTCAATGTCATTGGAAATTTGCTCTAAGGTCCAATTTTCGCTTATGGCATTCCAGCTTGCTTTACTAATGGCCGAAATAATTGAAAAATTAATGATATAAGGTGGAATATTTTGAACTCTGGTACAGCTTAAATTAGTTTCTTCATCTATTAAAGTCATAATTAATGTTTTATGGCTTATTAAGCTAGAAGCTTTAACATTTAAAACAGAAGCGAATCTATCAATACTTAAATTTGCCCTATTGGTGTTAGCGCCAGAAACCATTAAAAGAGACGAAATCTCTAATAGTAAATCGGCGGTTTGTATCAGTTTTGGAGAATCATTCATAATACAATGAGATACATAAAAATCTAGGCAAATTTAATGTTTTCAAATCTTTTTAAGGACATAAGTCAAGCTAATAATATGTAAATATTAGTAAAAGTTTTTAATAAAAATGTAATAAAAATGTTAATTGAATTTATAAAGTGTATTAATTTGTTTTTTTAGGCTTTGGTAATTATTAAATAAGATATAATGATGCTTAAAAAGTGCTTTTTTTATTAATAACAGATTATAAATTTGTTTCATTATTTGTATGCAAAAAGGTAGATTTGATAATTAAATAATTTAAAAACAAAATGAAATTTTTCTTAGCCTTATTGCTTGTAACTTGTTTAATGGTTTCATGCAAACCAAAAGAAACAGATAAAAATGCCACCATTGAAACCTTAGATCAGTTTTCGGACCTGCAAACAATCATTGATAGCGAAGCAAAGGGTGTTTTGGTTTTAAATTTCTGGTCAATCCACTGCCCGCCATGTATTAAAGAATTGCCACATTTTAACACCTTGGAAACCGAATACCAAAAAAAAAATGTAAGAATCCTGCTTATAAACTTAGATTATATAAAAAAATTAGACCCACGATTGTATCCGTTTGTACAAAAACATGGCATTACACAAGAAATCATGATTCTTAAAGACCAGAACTATACCAAATGGACCGAACAGGTTGACCCAGATTGGTATGGAGC
>DJWL01000128.1 GCA_002441545.1 Flavobacteriaceae bacterium UBA6231
GCAAAATATTCAACCAATCTGTAATACTCTTGGAAATTGGTAATCATTACATTTTGTCCTAATGAGCACAGTAATTCAGCTCTATCTAAAAAGTCACGCTCATTTATTTTTCCTTCGGCTCTAAGATTGGTTAGTGTAATTTCAAAAATAACTTTAACGTTGTCTTTGTTTACGGTCTTTTCATTAAGGAATAATTCTACCGATTTTTCAAAAATATCCATATTAACCTTTGTTACTGGCCTAAAACTACCACGTAGTGCTAATATGTTTTTTTTGTAAAGTTCCTGTGAAGGCAGAAGATTCATGCCATCTGGACCAAACATTACAGCTTCGGTCATATCATTTTTAACTAGCTGTAAACTCATAAGTCTATTGTCAACATAAGTAAATCTACAACCAGAGAAATTAATCATATCGATTTCAATTTGATCTTTCTCTATATTGTCATATAATGATTTTACAATTTCTTTTGGGTCATCATGCATGTAAAACCCACCAAAAATAAGGTTTACTCCAAGCATACCTAGGGTTTCTTGTTGCAATTGAGCATTGGTTTGTTTAAATCTTACATGTATTATGATTTCATTATAATCTTCTAAAGGATCTAGTTGGAATTTAACGCCAACCCAACCATGGCCTTTAAATTTCTTTGAAAAGTCAATAGTAGCAACGGTGTTGGCAAATGCAAAAAATAGTTTGTCTGGATGCTTGTCTCTTGTAATTCTATCTTCAATCAAGTTCACTTCATGATTCAACATTTTACGTAAACGCGATTCACTTACATAACGATTATCACTTTCAACACCATAAATGGCGTCACTAAAATCTTTATCATAGGCAGACATTGCTTTAGCTATAGTTCCAGAACTTCCTCCGGCACGAAAAAAATTACGAACAGTCTCTTGTCCTGCACCTATTTCTGCGAAGGTTCCGTAAATGTTTTCATTGAGGTTTATTTGTAAAGACTTCTGTTTGATAGTCAGAATCTTACTAATTTCTTTATCTCCTTTTAATTTTAAAGCCATAATTTTTATGTTAGGACAAAAATAGAAAAAAAAACAAAGAATGTATAAATAGAAAAGCCATTTCACAATAATGAAATGGCTTTAAAATAAATTACGATTGTCTTTCTTTACATGCCTTTTAATTCAGAAATTAATGATTGAATGACTGATTTAGCATCTCCAAATAACATGGATGTTTTTTGATTGTAAAATAATTCATTCTCAATACCAGCATAACCTGGATTCATACTTCGTTTGTTGATAATAATGTTCTTGGCATTTTCAACTTCTAAAATAGGCATACCAAAAATTGGACTTGATGGATTAGTGTGAGCTGCAGGATTAACAACATCATTGGCGCCAACCACAAAAACAACATCTGTATTTTTAAATTCTGGATTAACATCTTCCATTTCAACTAATTTGTCATAGTCTACATTGGTTTCTGCTAATAAAACATTCATGTGACCAGGCATTCTACCAGCAACAGGGTGAATTGCATATTTAACTTCAATGTCTTTGCTCGCTAATAATTGCTCTAATTCATGAATGGCATGCTGTGCCTGAGCTACAGCTAAACCATAACCAGGTACTATGATAATGCGTTGAGAATAATTCATTAATATTGCTACATCACTAACTGTTGTTTTTTTAATGGATCCTGTAATAGTTTGAGAATCCATATCTCCCATTTGCTCATCTGAACTTCCAAAACTTCCAAAAATAACATTTACTAAAGATCTATTCATTGCATCACACATAGCAAAGGTTAAAATTGTTCCTGCAGACCCAACTAAAATTCCTCCAGTTAGCATGACCATGTTGCCATATAAAAACCCTCCTAAAGCAGCTGCTAAACCTGTGAAAGAGTTTAATAATGAAATAACTACCGGCATATCTGCCCCACCAATTGGCAATACAAATAAAATACCATATGCTAAAGCCACAAAAAATAACACATATAATAAAAGTTGACTATCTGACCCTGACCAAGCAATAAAAGCAGCGAAAATTATTAAACTTATAATAACAAGATTGTTTAGTAAGTTGTATTTAGGCAAACGCAAAGGTTTTTTTAATGTTCCATTTAATTTTGCCCAAGCAATCATACTACCAGAAAATGAGATACTTCCAATAATGATTCCAGCTACAATAGTTGCTATTGATAATGTTTTTCCTGTATAGTGTTCAAATTCAATTAAACCTATTAGTGCGGCACTGGCTCCACCCATACCGTTAAAAAGTGACACCAATTCAGGCATTTTGGTCATAGCCACCTTTTTGGCTATCATCCAACCTATGATGGTACCAATAAGGATAGCTGTACCTATTAAAACGTAAATAAATGTTGGAACCTCACCTTGATATAAAAAAATGGTTCCCAATATGGCAATACTCATACCTGCAGCAGCAATTAAATTTCCTTTTCTTGCAGATTCTGGTTTGCCAAGCATTTTTAAACCAAGAATGTAGGTCATTGATGCTATTAAGTAGATAAATTCTAGGCTAAATATATATTCCATTATTTTTTCTTTTTAAACATTTCTAACATACGGTCTGTAACCACAAATCCGCCCACTACGTTAAGTGTACCTAGTAAAACTGCCACAAAACCTAAAGCTTGACCTAAATAATTTTCAGGATTAACTCCAAGTAAAACTAAAATGGCTCCTATAATTACTACACCATGAATAGCGTTTGCTCCAGACATTAATGGTGTATGTAATACAGCTGGTACATGACCAATAACTTCAACTCCAACAAATATCATCAGTATAACGATATAAATCATTTGGATGTTATTACTTATAAATTCTATTAATTCTGTCATATTTATGATTTTTTACCGTTTTGTCTAATTTTTCCGTTCAATACAATTAAAGTTTCATCTGTAATTTGATCTTCTAAATCCCATTTAAATTTATTGCCTTCTGTTAAATGAACTAAATAATTAAAGGTGTTTTTTGCATACAAATCACTTGCATTTGTAGAGACGCTTTGTGGCGCAATGGTAGTGCCTATGATTTTAACCCCATATTTAATAATTGTTTTATTCATAACACTAATTTCACAATTACCACCTTGAGCAGCTGCTAAATCTATTATTACAGCTCCATTTTGCATTTGAGACACTTGCTCTTCAGTAATTAATATTGGAGATGTTCTACCTGGAACCATAGCGGTTGTAATTACTAAATCTGCTTTAAACAGAGATTTATTCACTGCTTCTTTTTGTCTTCTGGCGTAGTCTTCAGAAGCTACTTTAGCATATCCATTTTCAGATTCCTCCCCATTATTATCAACCATAATAAATTTAGCACCTAATGATTCGGCTTGCTCTTTAGTTTCAGTTCTAATGTCTGTTGCTTCTACAATTGCTCCCAATCGTTTTGCAGTTGCTATGGCTTGTAAACCAGCAACACCAACACCATAAACTAAAACTCTTGCAGGTGAAATTGTACCAGCAGCCGTCATCATTAAAGGAAATATTTTAGTCATTTCATAAGCGCCTTTAATTACCGCTTTATAACCAGCTAAATTATTTTGTGAACTCAAAACATCCATGTCTTGGGCTCTCGAAATACGTGGCATAGCATCCATAGAGAAAGCTGTTGCTTCTTGGTTAGCAATAATTTCCATGTCATGTGGATGCGATTTATGAAAAAGTTGCGCAATAATTATTTGCCCTTTTTTTAATTTTTCTAACTCCTTGTTGTCAAATGGATTTATCTTAATTAAAATATCGGTATTATTAAAGAGATCTTCTTTAGATCTAATGTGTGCACCAGCTTTACTATAATCAGAATTTTTGTATGATGAATTTGCTCCTGCATCTTCTTCTACTTTAATTTCAAATCCTTTTTCTATAAGTTGTTGGGCTATTTTAGGTGTAATTGCTACTCTATTATCACCTTCTTGGGTTTCTTTTAAAACTCCTATAATCATTTGATAAAAATTTTGATTTTTAATACCCTAAAAATAATTCTTTACTAGCGTTTTATATCTGATAATTATCATGTTTTTATTTAAATAAAATAATACATTTTTTATTAAAACACTCTTAGTTTTAAAAAATCACAAGCTTAATAAAGGTTTTGGATAATAAGTATTAAATTTAAACTCAAATTTTATCACTTTTAATGAAAATTACTTTTTTAGGCACAGGAACTTCACAAGGTATTCCAGTTATTGGAAGTAAACATCCAGTTTGCTTAAGTAATGATTTTAAAGATAAAAGGCTTCGTGTTTCTGTGCTTATTGAATGGGATGATTATGCTTATGTAATAGATTCTGGTCCTGATTTTAGATATCAAATGTTACGTGCAAATTGTACTAAAATTGATGGAATTTTGTTTACCCATGAACATTCTGATCATACCGCTGGTTTAGATGATATAAGACCTTTTTATTTTCGACAAGGTAATATTAAAATTTTTGCGCATGAACGTGTTATAAAATCGCTTTCAAAGCGGTTTGATTATATTTTTGAAACTGAAAATAAATATCCTGGAGCACCAACGTTAGATATTAATATTATTGAAAACACCCCATTTTTTTTAAATAATCTATGTGTAATTCCTGTGAATGCTATGCATCATCAAGTACAAGTATTTGGTTTTAGATTTAATGATTTTGCATATTTAACAGATATTAAAACTGTAGAAAAAACCGAAATTGAAAAAATAAAGAATATTAAAATTTTGGTAATTAATGCTTTAAGAATTGAACCTCATATTTCGCATTTTAATTTAAAAGAAGCTTTGCAATTTATTGAACAAGTAAAACCAAAAATAGCTTACATAACTCACATAAGTCATTTATTAGGATTTCATGAAGAGGTAGAGAAAAGTCTTCCTAAAGGTGTATTTTTAGCTTATGATAATTTACAAATAACCATATAAATTTTAACATGAAACAACGAATTTTCATTTACCTATTCATATTTTCTGTACTTATTATTTTATTTCAGTATGTCAATTCAAAACGATTGCTTGAATTTCAAAATAATAAAATAAGTACTTATGAATCTCATATTCAAACTTATAAAGATTCAATAGCAACAATGCAAAATGAGATTTTAAACTTATCACATTTTAATTTGGAGCGAAATGAAGATGCTCTAAGTTATTTTGAAAACAAAGGTTATAAGGTTGATGAATTGATTCCTTTTATAAAAGATGAGCTTTATAAGTTGAATGAGGTCTCTGGTGAACATCCTTTAGTGCCATATGCGGCGAGTGAAGGACGAAAAATGATGATAAACACAGTGAAATTATTAAACCACAAATGGATTATAGTCGATTTTTCTGATGGAGTTTTTTGGGGAGAAATGTTTTTAACCTATGAAATTACAGATACACAGGAATTAAAATTTAATGTAGTTGAATCCTTTTTGTATCCTTTTAATTAATCTTTTATAAAGGCAATTCCTTTTTGTTTTTTTGTTTCACCAACATAAGAGTATTCGTAAGTATATGAAGAATCTGTAGTTGTTAAAATTTTTAAATGAATATCTTTATGTTCTGCCATATTTTTTGGATGGATTGTTTTAAAAATGACTTCACAATCATTGATCCATCGTACTGTAGCTGAGTCTGATTTTCCGTTATATGTTTCTATTTGTTTATCGTTAGTGCGCTTAAATGTTGATTTGTACAATACACCACCAATAGTCACTTCGCTATAAAATTCCCCTGTTTTAAAATTAGTACAATTACGTTTAGATTGATAACAACTTAAAAGAGTAAATACAATGAGGGAAACATATATTTTTTTCATGACATTAATTTATTGCAAAGCTAATGAAGATGTTCTTAATTCTGAAAGTTTTTAAAAGTTCCGTCAGAATAAAAAATAACAATACGTTCGATTTCTTTATCATTTTGTGTAGAACTTTCTTTGACAACTTTTTTCACTTCAGTTTCAAATTCAATTTCTTTTTGTAAAGGTTTTTTAGGAGCCGATTTATTTTCACTAGAAGGAAACGTTCCTTTGCCATTCAATAACCAGTATAATTCTATTTCTGGAAAGGAGGAAAGAATTTTTAAAATAAACTCCAGACTTGGTTTGTTTCTACCAGATAAAATATGAGAAATACTTGATCGCTGAACACCAATTTTTTCAGCAAACGAAGAAGCTGTTTCACCGTAATAATCTATTACAATTTGAAGTCTTTTAGAAAAATCCTCATTGTTTACCATTGTAAACCAAAATTAAAATCAATATTATTTACAAATGTAACAATTATATTGAAATATCAAGAATTATCAATCTTTTATTATTAAAAAAGGTAAAGTATTACTTTATAAAAGTTTAATTAATATACTGATAATAAGCAATATAAATAATAAAAAATATAAATGTGAAATATTTAAAATTTTTATTCAGATTATTAAACACAAACTTTAATATTTTGTTTATCAATGTAAACACAAAAGAATATTTTTACTGTTTACAATTGTAAATTAGTAATTGTTTACATTTGTATCTCAATAAATTCACATGGAAATCGAAGTATTAAAAAACCTTTTTGAAACGTATAAAGAAAAGCATCTTTATCATCGTTATATAACACATAAGCATATAGAACCTTTGTTCTCAAAGTTGGTTGATTTTATTGCTGTTGAAAAAATAAGTGAATCTGTTTTAAAGAAACCTATTCATGGAATTAAAATTGGTCATGGAGCTAAAAGAATACTCATGTGGTCTCAAATGCATGGTAATGAATCTACAACCACAAAGGCTATTTTTGATTTACTAAATACACTTTTAAATGAAAGTAAAGCTACTAGTCATATTTTAAATACTTGTTCTATATATATTATTCCAATTTTAAATCCTGATGGAGCTGAAGCATATACAAGGGTAAATGCTAATTTAGTAGATTTAAATAGAGATGCTCAATTATTATCTCAACCTGAAAGTAAGTTGTTAAGAAAAGTTTTTAATGAGTTTCAGCCCCATTTTTGTTATAATTTGCATGGTCAGCGTACTATTTTTAGTGCAGGAAATTCAAATTATCCGGCAACCGTATCTTTTTTGTCACCCGCCCAAGATGAAAACTGCACAATAACATCTAATAGAAAGGTTGCCATGGAAATTATTAGCGTTATGAATGATACTCTGCAAGAATTAATACATAATCAAGTAGGTGTTTATGACGATGCTTTTAATATTAATTGTGTTGGAGATACATTTCAAAATTTTAATGTTCCCACTATTTTATTTGAAGCAGGTCATTATCCTAATGATTACGAAAGGGAACAAACCAGAAAATATATTTATATATCATTGTTAGCATCTATTAATTATATTTCGAAAAATGAAATTGATGGAAGTAAGTATTTGCCATATTTAAATATTCCTGAAAATGAGAAACGTTTTTTTGATATTATAATAAGAAATGCAAAGTTAGATTCAAATGAGGATTTAACAGATATAGGTATATTATATCGAGAAATGCTTAAAGACGATAAGGTAGAATTCATGCCAAAAATTGAAAAAATTGAAAATTTGAAAGATTTTTATGGTCATAAAGAAATTGATGCAAAAGGGTATAAAGTTGTAAATGAACAAAATCAAAAATTGAAAGTAGATAACGAAAACGTTTTCGTAGCAATAAATAATGAGATTTTCTCATTATTATTGAAATAAAGTGTGAAAAATGTGTGTATTTATCAGTGAAAATGTGTTAATTTTGTTTTTTATTTAAAAATAATCAGCCATGGGGAAAATTAAATTAGACGAAATAGACCATCAAATTCTTGATATGTTAATCGATAACACAAGAATTCCTTTTACCGATATAGCTAAAAAATTATTAATCTCTGCAGGAACTGTTCATGTACGTGTTAAAAAAATGGAAGAAGCAGGTATTATAAAAGGTTCTTCACTAACATTAGATTACAAGAAATTAGGATATTCATTTATAGCTTATGTTGGCGTATTTTTAAATAATACCTCTCAAACAAAATTTGTTTTAGAACGTATTAATAACATAGCTTTTGTTACTGTAGCTCATATTACTACCGGAAAATTTAATATTTTTTGTAAAATAAGAGCTAGAAGTACAGAACACGCCAAAGAAATTATTTTTATGCTTGATGATATTGAGGGGGTTTATAGAACAGAAACCATGATTTCTCTTGAAGAAAGCATTAATGATAAAAAACGTTTGATGCATTCTATCTTCAATGAAATGTAATTATTCAGATATATAAAAAAAGCTCTTTTTTTAAGGGCTTTTTTTTTATAATTTATTTTGCATTTCATGCTAATTTTTTTTGTTTTTCAAAGAATAATTTTGAATATACTATGAAAAGTAAGATGTTTGTTTTCAATTAAAAAGTTAGCTATTAATCAGGTTTTTTATATTTCAATATAAATGGTATTTAATTCTTTAGACTATTTCATATTCCTTCCAGTTGTATTTATTTTATATTGGTTTGTTTTTAACAAGCATTTAAAAGCTCAGAACATACTTGTTTTAGTTTCTAGTTATGTGTTTTATGGATTATGGGATTGGAGGTTTCTTTCATTAATTTTATTAAGTACCGTAGTTGATTATTTTGTTGCCATAAAAATCAATTCTGCAGAGAAACAGAATAAAAGAAAATATTGGCTTTGGGTTAGTGTTTTTTTTAATGTTGGACTTTTAGGATTTTTTAAGTACTACAATTTTTTTGTTGATTCTTGGGTTGATTTGGTTTCTGTATTTGGTTATCAAATGAAAAGCACCTGGACATTACGTGTTATTTTACCTGTAGGAATTTCGTTTTATACCTTTCAAACCATGTCATATTCATTTGATGTGTATTATAAAAAGCTAAAACCTACCAATGATTTCTTATCTTTTGCTGCGTTTGTAAGTTTCTTTCCTCAATTGGTAGCTGGTCCCATTGAAAGAGCATCCAATTTGTTATCTCAAGTATTAAATAGGCGTACTTTTAATTATGATCAAGCTGTAAGTGGTATAAAATTAATTTTATGGGGTTTATTTAAGAAAATTGTAATAGCGGACTCCATTGGGCCTATAGTTGATGATATTTTCTCTAATTATACTTCATACCCAGCATCTTCACTTATTTTGGGAGTGACTTTATTTAGTTTTCAAGTGTATGGTGATTTTAGTGGATATTCTGATATAGCCATTGGTACTTCAAAGCTTTTTGGAATTGAACTCATGTCTAATTTTAAGTTTCCAAATTTTTCACGAAATGTTGCTGAATATTGGCAAAGATGGCATGTGTCATTATCAACCTGGTTTAGGCATTATATTTATATTCCGTTAGGTGGCTCAAGAGGAAGCAAACTAAAATCTATAAGAAATATTTGTGTAGTTTTTTTAATTAGTGGCTTTTGGCATGGTGCCAATTGGACGTTTGTTTTTTGGGGAGCTTTTCATGCTTTAGCTTTTATTCCGGTATTTTTAATGGGTAGAAATACTATTTATAAGGATTCAGTAGTAGGGCAGAACACGATTTTTCCTAGTTTAACAGAAGTAGGGCAAGTGTTGCTAACTTTTTCAATTGTAACCTTTTCAAGGATTTTTTTCAGGTCAGAATCAATAACAGATGCATTTGGTTTTATTAAACAGATTAGCAATCATTTTTCGTATGAAACGTATCATCATCCAATGGGATATAGAATGATAGATTATTATATTTTATTGGGGTTATTTGTGTTTTATGAATATCTTATTAGAAAAGATGAACGTTCGCCTTTTAAATTTAAATATAGAGGTGTTAGGTTTTTAATTTATACAATAATTATCTTATCAATGTTGTTATTTTATGACGATGGTATAGATAGATCGTTTATTTATTTTCAATTTTAAATAATTAAATATTTTTATTTTCTTTAAGGTAATTGGCTATAACAGAGGCTATAATTTCTCTTCCATGATTATTCCAATGATTATCATAAATTAATGTTGTTGGTTTTTTAGAATTTTCAAGGATCATACCAAAATCTAAATATTTATAGTCCACAGAATCACAATAATCTAAAAATGATTTGCTTGTTTTTCTTGAATCAAGAAGAAAAACTGTTTTATTTTTATCAAAGCCATAGGTGTTAATTAATTTTTTGAAATTATTTAAATATTGCAGGTTTCTATTATCAACAACGTCTTGGTTTTCTGCTTTTTCAGTGTGTTTTTCGGGATTATTTCCAAAGGAAACGATTTTGGATTTTAAATTTCTTAAAGGTTGTAAAGCTCCAATGCCATCCATATAAGAAAGTAATTTTATATTTTTTTTGATTTTTGAAAAAGTGAAATATTGTGAATCTATCCAATATTGGTCTGGCTTATAAAAGTCGCGTTTTAAGTCGTTTTCAAATTTTAAATAGATTATAATTTGATCTATTAATTTAAATTTTTCATTGTAAGCAGAGATTAAATGTAATTCGTCAGCAAAATCATATCCCGAATGGCCATATTCAAACACATCTACACTATCATTTAGTTTTTTTTCAATTTTTTCACCAATTGAATTATAGTAATTTTGATGGAGTCCTTCTATATATGAGTCTCCAATAAGTGCAACGTCTATTTTATCTTTTGTTGGTGTAAATTCACTGTAAGAATTGAACCCCATTTTATTTATGTGGTATTCTGCAAAATTCATTCTTCTATTTCCAACAGCGTAATATCCTTCTTGATTTGGTAGATAGGTTTTTACATTTTTTTCATTAATTATAAATGTGGGAGATTCTTGATATAAATGAAATACTCTTGTAATTATTTCTAAACAAATAAAAACCAATAAAGTATATAATAGTATTTTACCAAATAGTAATTTCATAACGAAACTTAATTGTTTTTTAATTATAAATATAACGACTTAGAATATATAAAAAATATTTAAAATTTGGGATTTTTAAATAAAATTAGACTACAATTTATTTAAAAAATTTATTTTCTCTGTTATGTTTTTACCACAAATCAAATATGATTTTGAGGTTTCTATTTCAAATACCTTTATTTGCTCAATGTGTACTTTATGTTTGAACAAGAAATCACAAATCATTTTTTGAAGATGATCATTGTTAATATTGAAATGGTCTATTTCTGTAAGATACTTTAAATCAACTTCAGGACTGGTTTCAATGGTATATTCAATATGGTTTGTGTAATTATTTTCTTTTAGTTTTAAGTTTTTTAACTTTTTAACCAAAGCATCAATATGGTATTTTTTTAAAATATTTTTTGCTTTAATTATTAAAACTTCTAAATCTCCTATTAAATTAAATATAGGTTTGCCTTTTGGTGCTAGTATATGGTGCTGAAATGAATACATGTAATTGCTCCAACGCTTTTTATACTCTAAATCGCCGTAAGCCATATCTAACATATAATACTCGTTTTCTAAACACCATTCTAACAATTTATGAATAGAAATGTTGCCTAATGAAAATTTTGAATAATTGATATCATACGACGGAATTGAAACAAAAAGAATATTTTTAAAATGATGGTTAACACATACATGAATCAATTTTTCATTTGCATAAATTGCCAATATTGATGCTTTTTTTTCTAAAATAAAAGCATAAATACTTTCAAAGTAATAATTCCAGTTTTTAAGTGCATGTGTTGAATCTCTACGCTGATCAAAACGTTTAATAAGCATGTTTTTTAATGAGGCCATTAAAGTATTATATACCTCTTTTTCAATTGAACCATAATGAATCTCGTACTTTACATTAAAACAGGCTTCAAAACGATTAACAAATCTTTTTATATTATTATTAAAACTCTTTTTATACTCTTGCTTTAAAAATAAATCTAAATTTTTACGCTCTTTTATCAAAATTGCATAACCAATAATTTTTTTTTGATCTACTTTTTTAAGTATTAATTCATCCTTTTTAAAAAAAGAGTATTCTAAAAATGAAGGACATAATGATATTGAAATTGTTTTTTTTATTAGAGAACCCTTTTCTGTTCTTTCTAACAAGCATTCATTATTTAAAGCATTAGTTAACCTATCATAATAGGGGAGTATTATGAGTTTTTGTGACAAAGAGTCGTAAAAATGTTCCTTTTGTATAAATTTCACTTTATTG
>DJWL01000093.1:0-8413 GCA_002441545.1 Flavobacteriaceae bacterium UBA6231
ATTACGAGAAGCGAAAGCGACGAAGTAATCTTTTATTATATGTTAGCTTAAAAAGATTGTAACTACAAACAAGTTTGTTTCGCAATGATATTAAGGCACAGGATCATACCCAGAACCACCCCAAGGATGACAACTAAAAATCCGTTTTATAGCCAACCAACCGCCTTTGAAAACCCCGTGTTTTTCTAAAGCTTCTTTAGCGTAATGAGAACACGTTGGGTGATATCTGCATGTTGCAGGTGTTAATGGCGATATTAAAAGCTGATATACTTTTATTAAAAGCAAAAACGGTGCAATAAGAATTTTTTTCATAGTGTAGTACTGTCAATCTGAACTTGTTTCAGATTCTAATAACACGTCAATATTTATTTCAGAATCAAATTTAGTTAACCGAAAAAGAAGTGCCATCTTTTCCGTCCTTAAGTTCAATACCAACAGCAGTTAATTCATTTCTAATTTTATCAGAAAGTGCAAAATCTTTGTTAGCTCTGGCTTCTTGCCTTAATTTGATAAGTATTTCAACAGCACCAGACAGTTTATCAGTTCCAGATTCACTTTTTGAACTATTTTCTAATCCTAAAATATCAAAAGCAAAAGCATTGATAGTATCTTTTAATACAACTAAATCTTGAGAAGTTATTGTTGCCGAACCTTCTTTAATTTGATTGATATATTTTACACCTTCAAATAAATTAGCAATTAAAATAGGAGTATTAAAGTCATCATTCATAGCATTATAACAACTTTGTTTCCATGAAGTTATGTCTATGTTAGAAGTTGGTGATGCTTTTAAACTATCTAAAATATTGATGGCATCCATTAAGCGGTAAAAACCTTTTTCACTGGCTATTAAACCTTCATTGGTAAAATCTAAAATACTTCTGTAATGCGCTTGTAACATAAAAAAACGAGCGACACTAGGAGAGAAGGCCTTAGTAATATTACTGTTCTCACCAGTAAAAATTTCACTTGGTAAAATATAATTTCCGGTAGATTTAGCCATTTTTTTACCATTCATAATCAGCATATTGGCATGCATCCAGTAATTTACAGGCGTTTGTCCTTTGGCTGCTTCATTTTGTGCAATTTCACATTCGTGATGTGGAAATTTTAAATCCATTCCACCACCATGAATATCAAAATGTTCACCTAAATATTTGGTACTCATTGCTGTACATTCTAAATGCCAACCTGGGAAACCATCACTCCAAGGCGACGGCCAACGCATAATGTGTTGCGGTTCTGCTTTTTTCCAAAGCGCAAAATCTTGTGGATTTTTTTTATCAGATTGACCATCTAACTCACGTGTATTGTGAATTAAATCTTCAAGTTTACGTTTGCTTAATTTACCGTAATCGTGTGTTTCATTGAATTTATGTACATCAAAATACACGGAACCGTTTATTTCATATGCAAATCCGTTGTCAATAATGGTTTTGATAAGTTCAATTTGTTCAATGATATGCCCCGTTGCGGTAGGCTCAATGCTAGGCGGTAAAAAATTGAATGTGTTTAGAATGTTATGAAAATCAATAGTGTAGCGTTGAACCACTTCCATAGGTTCAATCTGTTCTAAACGCGCTTTTTTTGCAATACGATCTTCACCAGCATCGGCATCATTTTCTAAATGACCAGCATCAGTAATATTTCTAACATAACGAACTTTATAATCTAGATGTTTTAAATATCTAAAAATGACATCAAAAGACATAAAGGTTCTAACATTTCCTAAATGGACATTGCTGTAAACAGTTGGTCCGCAAACGTACATGCCAACATGGCCTTCATTAATTGGTGTAAATGTTTCTTTTTGTCCGGTAAGTGAATTATATATTTTTATTTGATGCTGCTTGTAAAGTTGCATGGTGTTATGCTGTTAAGGTGTTTGTTGTTTATTCGTTTGTTGTTAAGCTATTAAGTTTGTTAAGATTTTATGAAATGATTTCGTAAGGCATTAATTTTATTTGTAATGAATTCAATTTCAAATCTAATATTTAAATAGTTTTCATCAGAAATAAATTGTAATTCTTTTGCGATGATTATTTGATTTAACAATTCTAATGCAGAACTATATGCTATGGTCAAGAAGTGTGCTTTATCTTTGTTAGTTAGCCTTGCTGTTCCTTCCGCTATATTGGAAGCTATGGAAATTGAGCGCCTTCTCATTTGAGAAATTAATCCAAATTTTTCATCATCTGGGAATGATTTTGTGTTATGATAGATTTTTTTTGCCAATTGAATGGACGCTTTCCAAACTTCTAATTTTTCAAAAGAATATACATGCATATGTTATGATATTTAGTTGTTAGGTGTTAAGGTGTTTGTTTTTAGATGCTCTTAACAACTTAACGACTTTACGACTTAACAGTTGAGCAACAACCTAAAACTTAGTATCCAATTTTATATAATCTAAAAACTCTCTGCGAGTTGCTTTTTCTTTGAATTTTCCGCCAAACTCAGAGGTTACCGTGCTGCTTTCTATGTCTCTAATACCTCTTGAATTAACACATAAATGTTTGGCATCAATAACACAGGCAACATCTTCAGTATTTAAAACTTCTTGAAGTTCTTTAACAATTTGTATAGTTAAACGCTCTTGCACTTGTGGTCTTTTAGCATAATAATCAACAATTCTATTCATTTTTGAAAGACCAACAACAGTTCCGTTTGAAATGTAAGCTACATGGGCTTTACCAACAATAGGAAGCAAGTGATGTTCGCAAGTAGAATATACTGTTATGTTTTTTTCAACAAGCATTTCACCATACTTATATTTATTTTCAAATGTAGAAGCACTTGGTTTTTTTTCAGGATTTAAACCACTAAATATTTCTTTAACAAACATTTTAGCGACTCTATTTGGAGTTCCATTTAGGCTGTCATCGGTTAAATCAAGACCTAAAGTTTCCATAATATGACGTACATCATCCTTAATAATCTCAATTTTCTCTTCATTTGAAAGCTTAAAAGCATCATTTCTCATTGGTGTATTTGAAGAAGTACCAATGTGATCGTTACCTAAAGCGTCGAATTCGTCTATGGTGTTATCAATTTTCATTTGTTATAAACAATCAAGTTTTTAGTCTGCAAAGATAAGTAATTCACTTTTCTTATGTTTTGAATTAACTAATAATTATAGATATTGGGTTTTTAATGAATTTATTTAAACAAAAAAGCTTGAACTAATCAGTTCAAGCTTTAAATATAATGTTTTAAAAGATTTTAAATATTGAAACCTAATGAAAGCGTAACGTTTGAATTTTTATTATCTACCATAGCAGCGTCTGTTAAACCAACATTGTAAAGTTGATTTTGATAATTTCTTTTAGCTTGGTCGTAAGTAATATCTAATTTTGTATTGCCAAAATTGAATCCAACTCCAAACGAATATCCATTTAAATCTCCTACTGTTACACCATCTTTATAAGGGCTTTCTTCAAAACGATAACCGCCTCTAAAACTAAATTGTTTTACCCTGTATTCCGCACCAAACCTATAAGTAGATGCATCAGTTAATTCATTGCTCATTATGTTATTTTGACTTGCAAAAAAAGAGTCAGAAGTTGGTTTAAATTTAGTAGAACTATAATCTTTACGAGAGTAATCAAAACTAAATAACCCTTGTTCGCCAAATACATAAGCTAAACTGCCAGTTAATTTTCCTGGTGTTTGTAATTTGTAACTAGGGTAAACATTCACGATTTGTGGGTTAATTATAACTGGACTATCTGATCCATAGACAGTTGCTATATATTGACTTGTTTCTTCTTCAATAGTAAGCCATGTTGGTGAATCATAGGTTAATCCAACTCTAAATTCATCACTGAGTTTTAAAATACCTCCTAATTGAAAAGAAAAACCAGTACCAGTTGTAGATAAAGTATTATCAAATTCAATTTCATTTATTAAAGAACCGGTATTAGAATTTGTTTCATAGAGTAATGTTGTACGGTCATAATTAATTAAATGCGAGTTTAAGTTGATGCCTAAAAACAAATTATCTTCATATTGAACAGCTGCATTAAATGTTATTTTTCCATTGTAACCAGTTGATGCATAAGTGTAGTCATGGGTGAATGTACCGTTTCCAAGATTTGAAAAATACGTTGTATTGGCATCATCATTTGAATCAGGTTCCAGAATATAAGACTCATAACCAAGAAAAGCCTGTTGATGAGCAAATCCATATATATCACCAATTTCTGAATAAGCATTTGAAATTGTTTCTCCGGGTAAAGTAGAAATTTCATCTAGTCTTAAACCATCTGCATAATTTAAAAAATAAAGATCTATGGATTGATTGTTTGTGTTTGTGCCTACCGCTGCCCAATTATCATCAAAATTTCTCGTTTTATCATATTCAATACCTAATGAAAACTTTTTCCAAGGAGAACTAGAATCATTATTAGCAAACACAAAAACTGCACCACCTTGATTAACATCAAACTTGGTATCAGACGAACTAGTAAGGCCATTAAAATATTTTGAGTCATTTTTGGTATCTAAGTTTGATACTGTAAAAGAGGCATAGCTTCTACTAAAAATTGCTGAACCAGCTGGATTTAAACTAACAGCGCTTAAATCGCCTCCAAGTGCGCCAAAAGCACCACTTAAAGCCCTAAATCTTGCAGAACCTTGAATTTCATCTTGTGAATATCTAAGTGCATCTGAAATATCCTGACCGTACATAAAGGACATAGAAAAGATGCCTATGAATAATAAGTTTAACTTTTTCATATTTTTTTTATTTTATTGAAATTATCCGCGTCTTCTACCTCCTGATGATCCTGAACTTCCTCTGCTTCCAGAACTACTGCTACTACTTGAAGATCTAGAAACTCCAGAACTGCTACTACTGTTGCTGCTGCTGCCAGAGTTATAATTACGTGACGGAGTTGAAGCAGATCCTGAACTTCTTCTTATACTTGAATTATTATAAGTAGATGTAGGTTGAGAACTTCTTCTAATAGTAGAAGATGAACGAGTTGTTGAGTTTGATGTAGGAGAAGAGATGCTTGAAGCTCTCCTTTGTGTGTTATTGTACACGTTATTGCCTGTGCTATTAATTCTGTTTATGGAATTTGAATTGGTATAAGTACTACTTCTTCTTGATGTATTGTACCTAGAAATAGTGTTGTTTACTGAACTTCTACGATTATTTGAATTAGAATTGTAGTTTGTAGCTATACTTCCTCTTCTGCTTGAACTGTATGATACATTTCTGGGTCTGTAATAATTATTGTAACCATAGTAATTGTTATAATATGGATACCCATAATTATAATACCTATATGGATTATAATAAGACCAACTAGAATAGAAACCACCATAATAAGGATAATAGCCGTAATAAGGATAATATGAGTCATAGTATCCCCAACCCCAATTATTCCATCGGTTCCATCTCCAATTATTCCATCCAAAGCCAAAACCAGCATTCCAACCCCAATTGTTAAAACCGTTGTCAATATAATTTATGGTTACACTATTATTGTTTTGACCCCAACCAGCATAGCCTTGATAATTATTATCAATAGTATCATTTTCTACATATGCACCTTGATATTCATCAATATCTGTAAAAATGGCATTTTCATTTACAAAGTTATCATACTCTAAAGACTTTTCTCTAAAGTAATTTTTATAATAGTTATTTCCAGATGTATTATTTTGAACTTCAACAACGGCTTCTTGATATTCTACATGAGGGTTTGAAGAACCATAAATACCATCGTTATCAACTCCAACATATTGGTAAGAACCACATGATGATAAACCAAATAGCAAACTTACGCTGGCTATAAATGGAATTTTTCTTTTTAGGTAGTTAATAAATTGCATATCTCTATTATTTTATTGTTGAACATAACAAAAATAGTTAGTTTTGCTGAACTATTTTTTTATTTAACATAGTCACAATTTTTGTGCCAAAACATATATATGAGCAAAAAACTAACTACTAGAGCAGAGGATTATTCAAAATGGTATAATGAACTTGTTGTTAAGGCTGATTTAGCTGAGAATTCAGCCGTTAGAGGTTGTATGGTTATTAAGCCTTACGGATACGCTATTTGGGAAAAAATGCAAGCAGAATTAGATAGAATGTTTAAGGAAACTGGTCATCAAAATGCCTATTTTCCATTATTTGTTCCAAAAAGTCTTTTTGAAGCAGAAGAAAAAAACGCTGAAGGCTTTGCTAAAGAATGTGCCATTGTAACACATTATAGATTACAAGCTGATCCTGACAGACCAGGAAAATTAAGAGTTGATCCAGAAGCTAAATTAGAAGAAGAACTTATTGTAAGACCAACTAGTGAAGCTATTATTTGGAATACCTATAGAAATTGGATTCAATCTTATAGAGATTTACCTATTTTAATAAATCAATGGGCAAATGTTGTGAGATGGGAAATGCGTACACGTTTATTTTTACGTACCGCTGAATTTTTATGGCAAGAAGGACATACAGCACATGAAACAAAAGCTGAAGCAATAACTGAAGCAAAACTCATGAATAATGTGTATGCAACTTTTGCTGAAAATTTTATGGCTATTCCTGTAATTCAAGGAGTGAAAACTGAAAGCGAACGTTTTGCTGGTGCTGAAGAAACATTTTGTATTGAAGCTTTAATGCAAGATGGTAAAGCTTTACAAGCGGGTACATCTCATTTTCTTGGTCAGAATTTTGCAAAAGCTTTCGATGTTAAATTTGCAAATAAAGAAGGAAAACAAGATTATGTTTGGGCAACTTCATGGGGAGTTTCAACACGATTAATGGGAGCTTTAATTATGACCCATAGTGACGATTTCGGATTGGTCTTACCTCCAAGTTTAGCACCAAATCAAGTTGTTATAGTTCCAATATATAAGAATGAAGAAGATTTGGGAGCAATTTCAAAAGTTGCTAATAACATATCATCAGATTTAAAAATGAAAGGTGTTTCTGTAAAGTATGATAATAGAGACACTCAAAGACCAGGGGCCAAATTTGCACAACACGAGTTGCAAGGTGTGCCATTGCGTATTGCAATTGGACCAAAAGATTTAGAAAATGGAACCGTTGAAATTGCCAGACGAGATACTTTAACAAAAGAGATAGTTTCTTTAGATAGTTTAATACCTACCGTAAAAGAATTATTAGAAGAAATACAACAAGCTTTATTTAATAAAGCATTAAAATATAGAGATACTCACATAACAGAAGTGAATACTTTTGAAGAATTTAAAACAATTTTAGAAACAAAAGCAGGATTTATTTCTGCTCATTGGGATGGTACAAATGAAACAGAAGCTAAAATAAAAGAGCTAACAAAAGCCACAATAAGATGTATTCCATTGGTTACCAAGGAGGAAGAAGGTGTTTGTGTGTTCTCAGGATTGCCTTCAAAACGTAGAGTATTGTTTGCAAAAGCGTATTAATAATATTTTTTTAAAAAAATATTATCTAGCTATTGCGACATTTAAAAATAGTTGTATTTTTGCATCCGCAATGGAAACATTGAGAGTTATTTGAAAAGCACTGTAAGTTTAGATTAATAAAAAATAAATTTACATAGGCATAAACAAATGGCCCGTTCGTCTATCGGCTAGGACGCCAGGTTTTCATCCTGGNNGTAAGAGGGGTTCGACTCCCCTACGGGCTACAATTAAAAAAAACAAAATTTAAAATGGCAAATCATAAGTCATCGTTAAAAAGAATTAGAAGTAACGAAACTAAACGTTTAGTAAATAAATATCAGCATAAAACAACTCGTAATGCTATTAAAAAATTACGTGAATTAACTGATAAAAATGAAGCAGAGACTTTATTGCCTTCAGTTTCATCTATGTTAGATAAATTAGCGAAAAAAAACATAATTCATGCTAATAAAGCAGCTAACCTTAAATCGGGTTTAGCTAAGCATATCGCTTCTTTAGCATAATTAATTTTAGATATATAATATTTGAAGAGCCTCTCTTTTAGAGAGGTTTTTTATTTGGCTAATTTTGATTAATAAGAGTCAAAAAAAATGCTTTGAAAAACTTCAAAGCATTTTTTTTAGAATGAATTTTTAATTAACCATTCATGGATACTAAAAATTCTTCATTATTTCTGGTTTGTTTAAATCTATCATTAATAAATTCCATCGCTTCAACAGGATTCATATCTGCTAAATATTTACGCATTACCCACATTCTTTGAATGGTATTGGCATCTAATAACAAATCATCTCTACGAGTACTAGAAGAAGTAAGATCAATAGCAGGGAAAATTCTACGGTTAGATATTTTTCTATCCAATTGTAATTCCATATTACCGGTTCCTTTAAATTCTTCAAAAATCACTTCATCCATTTTTGAGCCTGTTTCAGTTAAAGCAGTCGCTATAATTGTTAAGGAACCTCCATTTTCAATATTTCGTGCAGCTCCAAAG
>DJWL01000093.1:8553-24549 GCA_002441545.1 Flavobacteriaceae bacterium UBA6231
GTTACTTCTTCTGGACGCTCATCAATTAGTAAGATCATTAAATATACCTCGGGATGATTCGCAGCAATAGCATTGGCGACATCTTTAAGCAACATGGTTTTACCAGTTTTAGGTTGCGACACAATCATACCTCTTTGCCCTTTTCCAATTGGTGAGAACAAATCCATAATTCTAGTAGAAATGGTGCTTTGTTTTTCAGCAATATTGAATTTTTCTTTTGGGAATAATGGTGTTAAATGCTCAAATGATACACGGTCTCTAACCACATCTGGACTTTGACCATTAATTTTAATAACCTTAATTAAAGGAAAATATTTTTCACCTTCTTTTGGTGGTCTTACGTGGCCAAGAACGGTGTCGCCTTTCTTTAAACCAAATAGTCTGATTTGAGATTGGGATACATAAATATCATCTGGAGATGATAAATAATTATAGTCTGATGAACGTAAAAACCCATATCCATCTTGCATGATATCTAAAACGCCTTCACTTTCAATAATAGCATCAAATTCAAAATCAGGTTCACGATAACGGTTTCTGTTATCTTTATTACCATTACTTATATTGCTATTATTCCCGTTACTGTTAATTCCAGCATTTGGATTTTTATTTGGATTTTTTTGTTGCGGATTATGTTCCCTTTTTGGATGGGTTTTTTGATTTTCCCTTGGTTTGTTTTCGTTGGTTGGTTTAGTAGCTGAATCTGAATTTGGTTTTTCTACAGTCTTTTTTTCTGTAACTGGTTCAGCAGGCTCATCCTTAATATCAGGAACTTTATTTTCAAAAGGCAATTCAGCAGTCTTATTTGGGACATTTTTAGATGGCTTTTTAATTCGCGCTCTAAGCTTTTTATCTCTATTTTCTGCTGGTTTGTTTGCAGCAGGTTTATTTTCATTATTTGGTTCTGTTGGTTTTATAACTTCAGCTACAGATTTTGGATTGGCAGCTTGATGATCTAAAATTTGATAAACTAAATCTGATTTTTTTAATGAACGATATTTTGGAACGTTCAATTTTTGTGCAATCTCCTGTAAGTCAGAGAGTTTTTTTTCGTTTAATTGTGAAATTTCAAACATTTGATGTTTACTTGAATATTATAAATTTGAGTATAATTTAAGTTGTTCTGAAAAAAATGATTTTTTATCTGAAGAATTAACAACCTACCTTAGTGGTTGTTGAGAATTATTACTGCAATAATACAACTTTATTTTGATAATTTAAGTGAATTTTATAAAAGAAACTATTATTTTTGCCATCTAGTTTTTTAAAAGGAAATGTTACAACGCATACAGACTATATATCTTATATTGGCAGCTGGAGTTTCTGCTGGACTTATTTTTGTGTTTCCTTTGTGGGAAACCAAAGAAGGATTTATAGTATATGCATTTGAAGAAGTATTGTATTTAAGTTTATTCTTGGGTTCTGCAATACTGTCTTTAATAGCAATTTTTATGTTTAAAAAAAGGAAACTTCAATTTGTTTTGGGGCGACTTAACATCATATTAAACTTTTTTTTACTAGGATTTTTTGTGTATCAATCTCTAAATGTATCTGGAGAGACTACTGTTTCTGAGAAAGGTATTGGGATGTTTCTTCCTATTATTTCTATCGTGTTTTTGGCATTAGCCAATAAGGCCATTAAGAAGGATGAAGATCTCGTAAAATCTGTAGATCGATTGCGATAAACCTAACATCTTAGTAGTATTAGTGCGTTAAAACCCAAAGCAAAAGCTTTGGGTTTTTTAATAACGTTTACTAAACTCTATAACTTCTAAATTGTCAATTTTAGAACCATCAATTGTAAATCTAAGCATGGTTCTAACTTTATGAAATCCATGTTTGCCTGCGGCACCAGGATTCATATGAAGTAAATTTAAACTTTT
The DNA here is from genome assembly GCA_002441545.1 of Flavobacteriaceae bacterium UBA6231. GTDB lineage: Bacteria > Bacteroidota > Bacteroidia > Flavobacteriales > Flavobacteriaceae > Yeosuana. The sequence goes on from DJWL01000093.1 coordinate 10,437, forward strand.
ATCAGGTATGACTTTTAAAATATGTGAATGTCCACAAATAAATAGTTTTGGAGGATTTTTCTTTATGGTTTCTCTAACTCTAACATCATAAGCCTTTGGATAACCGCCAATATGGGTAATCCATACATCTACATTTTCACACATAAATCGATTATGTTCAGGAAATTCTGAGCGAATAGATGCATTATCAATATTACCAAAAACAGCTTTTAAAGGTTTAATCTTCTTGATAGCATCCGTTACAACTATGTCACCAATGTCACCAGCATGCCAAACTTCGTCTGCTTCTTTTACATATTTCAAAATATCATCATCTATGTAGCTATGGGTATCAGAAAGCAATAATATTTTTATCATTATAAAGTGTTAATGGTAAATCTAAACTCATAAATCTATTTATCTTTGTTGTTTTTAACAAAAGTATCAAATTAGATTGAGGTATTTTATTGAACTTTCTTATAAAGGCAAAGACTATCATGGTTGGCAAAATCAACCCAAGGCTATTTCTGTACAAGAAGTTTTAGAAAATGCTTTATCAACCATTTTAAAAGATAAAATTGCAATTGTTGGAGCAGGAAGAACAGATACTGGTGTGCATGCTTTGCAAATGTTTGCTCATTTTGATACCGAAATTACTTTTGAAGAAGAAGATTTAATTTTTAAGCTAAATTCCTTTTTACCAAAGGACATTGCAATTCATCATATTTTTAAAGTAAAAGCAGAAGCACATGCACGTTTTGATGCTATAAGCAGAACCTATAAATATAGAATTGCTTTGAAAAAAAATGCTTTCAATTTTGAAAACGCCTATTTTTTTACAAAAAAATTAGATGTTGATAAAATGAATGAAGCATCAAAGATTTTATTTCAGTATAAAGATTTTCAATGCTTTTCAAAAGCTAATACCGATGTAAAAACTTATAATTGTGAAGTGATGAAAGCAGAATGGCTACTTATTGGAGACGAGCTTCATTTCATCATTAAAGCAGATAGATTTTTACGCAATATGGTTCGTGCTATTGTTGGCACTATGATTAATATTGGTATTGGTAAGATGGAGATTTTAGATTTGCATACTATTATAATATCTAAAAACAGGAGTGAAGCCGGTTATTCTGTGCCGGCTCATGCATTGTATTTAATTGAAGTTGAATATCCAAAAGATATAAAAATATAAATGAGTAAACCTAAAGAACAATTTTTTGATATTAGCTTATTTAAGCGATTATTAATTTATATAAAGCCTTATAAAATGGTTTTTCTTGGAGTGCTATTTGCTGTAATTTTAATTGCCGTTTCTGGTGCAGTAAGGCCAAAAATTTTACAAGTTGCTATTGATAATAATATAGCAACCAAAACGGTTGAAGGTTTTTTGCCTTATGTGGTTGTTATGGGTATCATGCTTATATTAGAAGTCATATTTCAATTACTTTTTATTTTCTATTCCGGATGGTTGGGGCAAAATGTAGTAAAAGATGTTCGCGTGAAATTGTTCAATCATTTGCTAAGTTTTAAAATGCAATACTATGATAATTCTTCTGTTGGTGTACTTATTACAAGAGCCGTAACAGATATGGAGCGTATTGCTGATATTTTTGGACAAGGATTATTCACCATTTTCAGAGATTTGCTTACCATGATAGTGGTTTCTGTGTTTATGTTGTTCATGAATTGGAAACTCAGTTTAATAGTATTTGTTATGCTTCCGTTGGTTTTGTATGCCACAAGAGTATTTCAGAAATACATGAAAAAAGCTTTTGAAGAAGTTAGAACCGAAGTTTCTAATTTAAATTCTTTTGTGCAAGAAAGAATTACTGGAATGAAAATTTTACAGCTATTCACAAGAGAAGATACTGAATACAAAAATTTTAAAGAGATAAATGAAAGGCATAAAAAGGGGTGGCTTAAAACTGTTTGGTATAACTCTATTTTTTTTCCAATTGCCGAATTATCAACTTCAATAACTATTGGTTTGGTTGCTTGGTATGGAGGCTTAAATGTAGTTCTTGATAAAACAGCTTCTGAAGGTGATTTGGTATCTTTTGTTATGTTTATTCCTATGTTGTTTAGACCTTTAAGACAAATTGCAGATAACTTTAATACTCTACAAATGGGTATGGTTGCTGCTACTAGAGTTTTTAAAGTTCTAGAAACAACGTCTCATATTGATGATTCAGGGACTATTGAAGCTCAATCATTTCAAGGAAATATAAGTTTCAAAAACGTTTATTTTAGTTATATTGAAGATGAAATTGTTTTAAAAGGAATTTCTTTTAATGTCACTGCAGGGCAAACAATTGCTATTGTTGGTGCAACAGGAGCAGGTAAATCCACGATTATTAATTTGCTGAACAGATTTTACGAAATTAAAGATGGTATTATTGAAATTGATGGTATCAATATAAAAGATGTTTCTTTAAAATCATTACGTACTCAAATTGCAGTAGTATTGCAGGATGTGTTTTTATTTGCAGATACCATTTTAAGTAATATTACGCTTAATAATCCTGAAGTTACTGAAGCTCAAGTAATCCAAGCAGCTAAAGATATAGGTATTCATGAGTTTATTTCTAGTCTACCAGAAGGTTATCATTACAATGTGAAAGAGCGAGGAGTTATGTTATCCTCTGGACAGCGTCAGTTAATATCATTCTTAAGAGCTTATGTGACTAATCCAAGTATTTTAATTTTAGATGAAGCAACTTCTTCGGTCGATTCTTATTCAGAACAACTTATACAAACGGCAACCGATAAAATAACCAAAGGAAGAACTTCTATTATCATAGCTCACAGACTAGCGACAATAAAAAAAGCTGATAAAATTATTGTTATGGATTCTGGAAATATCGTGGAGCAAGGTACTCATGATGAACTTTTAAAGAAAGAAAATGGATATTATAAAAATTTATATGAAGTTCAGTTTTTAAAGGAAGAATTGATTTGATTTTTACATCAAATCTTTTTTAATAAGTCTAGTAAGTTCTTCAGTATCTTTAAAAACAATAAATTCTCCATCAATGAAATAAGAAATATGTCCAGTTTCCTCACTAACTACAAGAGCCAAAGCATCTGTTTTTTCAGTAACTCCAATGGCAGCTCTATGGCGTAAACCAAACCGTTGAGGAATATTTTTTTCATTATTAACTGGAAGAATAACACGAGTTGCTTTTACAATATTATTTTTAATAATAATGGCACCATCATGCAACGGACTATTTTTAAAAAAGATACTTTCTAAAATTGGTTGAGTTACTTTAATATTCATTTCATCACCCGTAGTAATTAAAAAATCTAAATTATTATTACGCTCTAAAACTATTAAAACACCAGTTTTTGACGCTGCTAGTTTGTTACAGGCTGAAATGATGGCATCAACATTGGTTTCATCACCAGTTTCAGTTTTTAAAAAAGTTAAGTGCTTTAAAAAGTTTCTTCTTCTGCTAAAATTGGTTGAACCAACCATTAACAAAAACTTTCTAATTTCTGGCTGAAATACTACGATTAAGGCTATAATTCCAACTTTCATAAATCCATTTAGAATGTTATGAAGCATATTCATATTAAGGTAATCTTCACTTGTAATTTTCCAAGCAAAAAATATAAATATAATTCCCACAAAGATATTAATAGCAACGGTGCCTTTTACCAGTTTATAAATATAATAGAGCAGAAGAGCTACTAAAATAACATCTATGATGTCGACAACTGTGAATTTTAAAAGGTCTTTAAAAATATCCAAAGTATAAGGGTTTTGGTAAATTTAGTAAATTATGGTTAATTAAAAACAAATTCATCGTTAGCTATAGTTACATTCTTAAAATCAATTTTTGAAATTAAAGATTTGTAAGTTACGTAATCTTGAAAAGAGAGAGTTTTTTCAAATTCAGACACTATAATAGCATTATCTTGACTGTTAAGATTAGTTTTTAGATGTTTTAAAAGTTCCTTTTGATTTGATGTATGAGTAAATGACGTATCATTTGATATAAACGAAACAAAAGTAGAATCAAGCGTAAGAACCCTTATGTTGATAAACTGATTAGTGCTTTTCTTTTTTTTATTGATGTATGCATTTGAGTCTTCAAGATGATAAATAACATCGGTAAAATCAATAAATCCTAAATTTTTAATGCTTGTATCGTTACATGTAAAATAATTTTTAGCATTTTCATTTTTATGCATTTCAGCGTTTCTTTTCTTTTCTTGAAGAAAAATAATTTTCGAAATTACCTGATTTAAAGTAAGACGTTTATCAACATTTACTAACCAGTTTGTAGTGTTAATTAGGTTTTTTCTATTGAGTTCTATACTATCAGGTTCATTTTCGTTGTAAAATAAATAAGCTGCAGAAACATCATTTATTGATGAAATTTCAGAATGGTTTATTTCGGGCAATTGAACTATTTTATCTTTGCCACATGAGCATATTAAAGTAAGTAATAAAAAGTAAAAAGTGAGTTTCATTAAAATTTTAAGCTTTTAAGGATTGAACTAATTTAATGCATTCTACAGCTTCTTTTACATCGTGTACACGTAAAATGTTTGCTCCTTTTTGTAACGCTATAGTGTTTAAAACTGTGGTTCCATTTAAGGCTTCGTTTGCTGAATTTTGTAAAGTTTTATATATCATCGATTTTCTTGAAACGCCAACAAGTAAAGGTAATTCAAGTATATTAAACAGTTCTAATTGATTTAATAGCTCATAGTTTTGTTCTATTGTTTTTGCGAAACCAAAACCAGGATCAACTATAATATCCACTATGCCTAATTGTCTTGCTGCAGCAATTCTTTCAGAAAAGTAAAATAAAATGTCTTTTACCAAATTATCGTACTGAGTTAGTTTTTGCATGGTTTGAGGTGTTCCTTTCATGTGCATCATAATGAAAGGTACGTGTAAATCTGCAACAGTTTTTAGCATATCATCATCTAATTTACCTGCAGAGATATCATTTATCAATGCAGCTCCATGATCAATACATTGTTTGGCAACCTGACTTCTAAAAGTATCTATTGACAAGAGTGCTTTTGGAAATTCTTTCAAAACAGATGTAACAATTGGCAAAATTCTAAAGAGCTCTTCGTCTTCAGCTACATAGTTGGCATTTGGCTTAGAACTGTAGGCTCCAATATCAATAAAGGTAGCTCCTTCTAGCAACATTACTTCAACATGTTTTAAAATATCTTTTTCATTTTTGTGTTTACCACCATCGTAAAATGAATCAGGAGTAATATTTAAAATCCCCATGACTTTTGGTGATGATAAATCAATAAGTTGTCCTTTGCAGTTTATAGTCATAGAAAAGATTTCATGGTGAATATTAAAAAATTCAAAGTTAAGTTAAATATCAAAAATAAACATGAACATTAAACTTTGAACTTTAAACTATTTAAGCGAAATTTACAGAAAATTCAAAGTAATCAATGCAAGACACCTCGAAACAATACGATGCCATTGTAAATACATGCAAAAGCCTATTTATTAAAAAAATGACAGATTATGGAAGTGCTTGGCGCATATTGAGATTGCCATCACTTACAGATCAAATTTTTATAAAAGCACAACGTATAAGAGGTTTGCAACAAAATGCTGTTAGAAAGGTTGATGAAGGCGAAGTAAGCGAGTTTATAGGTATTATTAATTATTGTATCATGGCGCTTATTCAGTTGGATAAAGGTGTTGCAGAGCAGCCAGATTTGTCAACTGTTGAAGCTACGGCATTATATGATGAAAAAGTTGCCATTACTAAAAAGCTTATGGAAGATAAAAATCATGATTATGGTGAAGCTTGGCGTGATATGAGGGTTAGTTCTTTAACCGATTTAATTCTTCAAAAATTACTTCGAGTTAAGCAAATTGAAAACAATGCTGGAAAAACGATAGTGAGTGAAGGTATTGATGCTAATTATCAAGACATGATTAATTATGCAGTTTTTGCATTAATTCATTTAAACGAGAAATAAATTACTTTCCTTTTCAAAGGAAAATCAACAATAAAAAAAATGAAATATTTAGTTGCCCTTTCTAGAATATTTGTAGGCGTTTTATTTATTATTTCCGGATTAATAAAACTTAATGATCCATTAGGTTTTTCGTATAAACTGCAAGAATATTTTAGTGTAGATGTTTTAAACATCCCTTTTTTAGAACCCTATGCTTTAATGATTTCAGTTTTAGTGGTTGTTTTTGAAGTTGTTTTAGGTGTTTTTTTACTTATAGGATATAAACCTAAATTTACTGTTTGGAGTTTGCTATTAATGATAGTTTTCTTTTCTTTTTTAACTTTTTACTCAGCGTATTTTGATAAAGTAAAAGATTGCGGCTGTTTTGGAGATGCTTTAAAACTAACACCGTGGGAAAGTTTTACTAAAGATATTGTACTCTTATTTTTTATACTCATTTTATTTTTTGGAGTTAAACATATAAAGCCCATTTTTAATAAATTAGGCACAACGGTTTTAGCTTTATTAAGTTTTATATTAAGTTTTTGGTTTGGTTATTATGTGTTAATGCATTTGCCGGCTAAAGATTTTAGAGCCTATAAAATAGGATCAAACATTCAAGAAGGTATGCGTATTCCAGAAGATGCAGCAAAACCAGTTGTTGAATATTATTGGAAATTTAAAGTTAATGGTGAAGATAAAGTAATTACAACAGATGGCTCATATCCTACTGTAAATGGAGATTTTATTTCAGTTGATACAAAAATGCTTGATGAAGGGTATCAACCTCCAATTGTCGATTTTTCAATAGAAACAGAAGATGAAGATTTAACTCAGCATTTTTTAGCAGAGGATAAACTGATCATGATTGTATCATACAGTTTAGAGAAAATTGAAAAGCAAGGAGCTGAAAAATTAAAAGCTTTTTCTGATGAGGCTATTAAAAAAGGATATACAGTTATTGGTTTAACAGCATCTGGTGACGAAGCAAAACAAAAAATCAAGAAAGCAAATAATCTCAATTTTAATTTTTACTTGTGTGATGAAAAAGCACTAAAAACAGTGGTGCGTTCCAATCCTGGTATTTTAGAGTTAAATAAGGGTACTGTCATGCAAAAAGTACATTGGAATGATATTGATGATATTAAATTATAACCACATTAATTCACTTAAAAACATATTTTTTCAAATAAGTTTTCCTTTATTGATAACTTGAATTTATTGTAGATTTAATACTCATTTGATTAGAAGCTAAAATAAAAATAGAGTAAATTTGCACCTTTAAAAAGTGAGTTAGTTAAAATAAAAATGAATAAAATAAAATACCTCTTAGTAGTTTTTTTAGTTTTCTTTAGTTGCTACGCCCAAGAACCTACAGTATTTTCAAACGAAGCCTTAAACGATACTTTTATTAATCTAAAAGGAGAAACTATAATCTTTAAAGATATATTGAATAAACATAAAGGTTCTAATATTGTTATAGATATTTGGGCTTCATGGTGTAAGGATTGTGTTGGCGGAATACCAAAAGTAAAAGAATTGCAACTTGAATATCAAGAAACAACTTATATTTTTTTGTCGTTAGACAAAACCCAAGATGCATGGAAAAGAGGTATTGAAAAACATAATATTAAAGGAGATCATTACTTTATGCAATCTGGTTGGAAAGGGGCTTTTGGAACCTTTACAGGCTTAGACTGGATACCAAGATATATGGTAGTAGATAAACAAGGAAACATTAAACTATATAAATCTGTGGAAGCAGATGATAAAAAAATTAAAGACTTATTATAATGAGAAAGCAAATTGTAGCAGGGAACTGGAAAATGAATAATGATTTATCTCAAACGGAATCATTAATTTCTGAACTTAAAAAAGCAACAAAAATATCACCTGCCGAGGTTATGGTCGCACCAACCTTTACCAATCTTTACACAGCATTTGGATCATTAAAAGGGACTGATATTGAGGTGATCGCCCAAAATATGCATTTTGCAGCAAATGGAGCATATACTGGAGAAATCAGTGCAAGCATGTTAAAAAGTGTTGGTGTTAAAACGGTGATTTTAGGTCATAGTGAACGTCGTGAATATTTTAACGAAACCGATGAGATGTTAGCTAAAAAGGTTGATGCCGCTTTAGCAAATTCAATGCGAGTAATATTTTGTTTTGGAGAAGTTTTAGAAGATAGAAAATCTGAAAATCATGAAAATGTTGTAGAAAGCCAAATTAAAAATGCATTATTTCACTTAGAGTCTGATGCTTTCAAACATATTGTTTTAGCTTATGAGCCAGTTTGGGCTATTGGTACAGGTGAAACAGCAAGTCCAGAGCAAGCTCAAGATATGCATGCCTTTATAAGAAAAACATTGGCAGATAAATACGGAAATGCAGTGGCAGATTCAGTGTCTATCCTATATGGAGGTAGTGTTAAACCAAACAACGCACAAGAAATTTTCTCTAAACCAGATGTAGATGGCGGTTTAATAGGTGGTGCTGCACTTAATGCAACCGACTTTTTTGCGATTGTAAACGCATTTTAAGTATTAAATAATAAATATTTGAGCGTTACCCCGAAAAATCGGGGTCGCGCTTTTATTCGTTATTGTTTATTTTAAATTTTTGAACTCATTAATAAAAACATTTCACTATATCTTTTTCTTGTGCCTCAAAAAAGGATAAGTTTATCCTGAGCACTGGAGAAGGGTTTCAATCGCTAACGTAAGTTTTAAACTACCAAAGTATTCTAGTAAATCAAAAATAAATATGTCAAACATTAATTATATAGGGTATCAATTTAAGGTTACACCATTACAACCAGGTGTAGAAATTTTAATTGCCGAACTTGGTTATGCTGGCTTTGAAAGTTTTGTGGAAACTGAAGAAGGAGTAATGGCTTACATTCAAAAAGATGATTGGAAAGACACTATTCTGGAAGATATTCAAATATTGGATTCTGATGAATTTGAAATCATTTATACCTTTGAAGATATTGAACAGGTTAATTGGAATGAAGAATGGGAAAAGAATTTCAGTCCAATAGTTGTGGATGACATTTGTACAGTTAGAGCTCCATTTCATGAAAAGCCCAATACAGTTTATGATATTGTTATTGAGCCTAAAATGAGTTTTGGTACAGGTCACCATGAAACTACACATATGATGATTCAACATATTTTGAAGAATGATTTTAAAAATAAATCGGTTCTCGATATGGGGTGCGGTACTGGGGTTTTGGCCATTTTAGCTGAAATGAAAGGAGCAAAACCTATTGATGCAGTAGATTACGATAATTGGTGCTACCTTAATAGTATAGAAAATGTTGAAAGAAATAATTGCCAACATATCACGGTTATTGAAGGAGATGCCAGCGTACTGAAAAATAAAAAATATGACATTATAATCGCTAATATTAATAGAAATATTTTGCTTAACGATATGGCTGTTTATGCCTCGTGCTTAAATAAAAACGGGATGATATTTTTAAGCGGTTTTTATAATGATGACATTCCAATGATACAGGAAGCATGTGAAAAACATATGTTAAAGTTTGAAGAAAAGTTGGAAAGAAATTATTGGGTTTCACTAAAATTTTTAAATTAGTAAAAAATCCCAGTTATGAGTACAAGAGAAAAATCTTCAGAAGAGGTATTACTTGATGAAAAATTAGTTTCTCAAAAAGAGATTATATTATACAATGATGATGTGAATACTTTTGACCACGTTATTGAAACTCTTATGACAGCATGTGATCATACACCGGAGCAAGCTGAACAATGTTCGTTAATAGTACATTACAATGGAAAATGTACTGTAAAAACTGGCCCTTACAACGATTTAAAACCACGTTGCTCCATGTTACTTGAAGCGGGTTTAAATGCTGAAATAGTATAAAAAGTTAAGAAAATAAATTCTTATTTCTTTTTGCAAGTATTAATTCCCAATGGTGAATAAAGAGGGCAGAAGCTAATTAAACTTGTTAATAAGAAAATTAGAGCCAATGCCATTAGTATATAAGCCAAGGTTCCTTCAATAACGTTAAAGTAGTATAAAGCAGCAATTACTAAAGCAATAACAACCCTAATTCCTTTGTCTGTACTTCCCATGTTTTTTTTCATGATATATAAATTTTAATTTATTTTAGTGTTGATGGACAAACAAAATTTGATATAGGGAGATTAGTCATTTTTAATCGATCAAAACCTCCTTCAATATTTATTATATTATTGAAACCTCTGGCTTTTAATATAGAAGCAGCAATAACCGAACGATAACCACCAGCACAATGAATGTGGTACGTTTTGTTTTTATCTATTTGATTCATGTTTTCATTAATGAAGTCTAAAGGAAAATTTTTCACTCCATTAACTTCTAAATGCATCGATTGATATTCACCATTTTTTCTAACATCAAGAATATTTAAATCGTGTTCTTTAGCTTTTTCGGCGAACTCTTCGGCAGGAATTGATTCTAAGGTTTCAATATCTTTACCAGCATCTTTCCATGTAGCTATACCACCTTTTAAGTATCCTAAAGTATTATCGTAACCTACTCTTGATAAACGAGTAACAGTTTCTTTTTCTTTATTTTCTGGTGCGACAAGCAGAATTGGTTGTTTTAAATCGGTAATTAAAGCTCCAACCCAAGGCGCAAAACCACCTTCTAAACCAATAAAAATAGAATTTGGTATATGAGCTTTTGTATATTCGCTTTGAGGCCTTACATCTAATACTAAAGCGTGTTGTTCATTTGCAATGTTTTCAAATTCTTCAGCACTTAAACCAATATTTCCTTTTTTTAACACATTGTCAAAGGTTTCATAACCAGATTTATTCATCATGGCGTTTTTTGCAAAATATTGAGGTGGTGGTGGAATACCCTCTAAAACTTCTTTCACAAATTCTTCTTTAGTCATATCAGCCCTAAGAGCGTAATTGGTTTGTTTTTGTTCGCCAAGCAAACCAACAGTTTCCTTACTTAAGTTTTTACCACAGGCAGAACCAGCACCATGTGCAGGATATACAATAACATTATCTTCTAAAGGTATTATTTTGTTTCGCAAAGAATCATATAACATGGCTGCTAAATCTTCTTTTGTTAAATCTGATTTAATCGCTAAATCTGGTCTTCCTACATCACCTAAAAATAAAGTGTCTCCAGAAAATATGGCATAATCATTTCCTTGCTCATCAATTAATAAAAAGGTTGAAGACTCTAAAGTATGCCCAGGTGTATGAAGTACTTTTATGCTTATGTTGCCTAGTTTAAAAATTTCGTTATCTTTTGCGATATGTGCTGAATAATTAGTTTCTGCACCAGGACCAAATATAATGGTAGCTCCTGTTTTTTTAGCTAAATCAACATGGCCCGACACAAAATCAGCATGAAAGTGGGTTTCAAAAATGTACTTTATTTTTGCACTTTCGTTTGTTGCTTTATCAACATATTGTTGAGTTTCTCTTAATGGATCAATTATGGCAACCTCACCATTAGATTCAATATAATAAGCACCTTGGGCTAAACATCCAGTATATATTTGTTCAATTTTCATTCTAAAATTTTTAAAAGCGCAAAAATAAAAAACCTACTTTGTTTTTATGTGACAATTATTACATTTTAGTATTAAGCTCTTTAAATATAATATAAATTGCCATAATTAATGTAAACCAACCAAAACCTTTTTTAAGCTTTTTTCCACTTATAAATTTTGAAATTGATACACCAATTAAAATTCCTATTATTGTAAATGAAGAAAATGTTAATAAAAAAAACCAATCTATTTCAATACTTTGTATGTCTCCTGTAAAGCCAATTAATGAATTAATAGTTACAATTATTAATGAGGTTCCAACTGCTTTTTTCATTGGTAATTTTGCCCAAAGAACCAAAGCAGGCACATACAAAAACCCACCGCCAGCACCAATGATGCCGGTTATGGTTCCTATAATTAAACCTTGTATAAAAGTCATGTAATATGGTTGCTTAAAACCTAATAATTCTTTCTCTTCTCTTTTTGTTCTTATCATGGAAATAGATGCTAAAAGCATGATAAAAGCAAAAAATATCATTATTGCTACATTTTTTGTTAGAGAAAAACTTCCAATAGTTAAAAATATATCAGGGAAATTATGAACTAAATATCTTCTTGATAAATATACAGCCATAAACGATGGAAAGGAAAAAGCCAAGCCTGTTTTAATATCTACAAAACCTTTTCTAAACTTTTGGATGGCACCAACTAAAGACGAAGAACCTACTACAAATAAAGAATAAGCGGTTGCAATTAAAGGATTATAACCTAAAACATATACCAACAAAGGAACTGTTAGGATAGACCCACCACCGCCAATTAGTCCTAAGACTAACCCAACTATTAGTGCTCCTAAATACCCAAAAATTTGTAGCGTTTCCATTTCAATGTGGTAATTTGCTTTTTAGTGCACCATAAATTAAAGTACCTAATAAAGCTCCAAATATTACGATTAACATAGTATAAACACCACTTCCAACTAAAATATACATTGGTCCAGGACAAGCACCAATAAGCGCCCAACCTAATCCAAAAGTAATTCCACCAACAATATATCTAATAAATCCTTTTTCTTTTTCTGGAACATTTATTTCTATTCCAAGTAAATTTTTTAGATGATTTTTTTTTGAAATATTTAAAAATATAATTCCTGTTAAAATTGCAGTACCAATTATTCCATACATATGGAATGATTGAAAACGGAACATTTCATAAATTCGATACCAAGAGACTGCTTCAGATTTATAGAGTACAATCCCTAATAATATTCCGACTAATAAAAATTTTAAGTATTTCATAATTTAAAAAATATATGGTAAAATAAAATTAGTCATGATTAATCCTCCAATAAAAAACCCGATTACAGCAATCAAAGAAGGTTTTTGTAAGCTGCTCATTCCGGTTATGGCATGCCCAGATGTACAACCACCAGCATAACGTGTTCCAAAACCGATTAATAAACCACCTATGATTAAAATAGGCAAACCATGTGAAGTGGTTAATGCCTCAAAACTAAATATTTCATTAGGAACAATAGTTTTTCCAGGATTTTTAAACCCTAATTCATTTAATTCTAGAATTGTCTTTTTATTAAGGTTGGTAACACTATCATTAGAAAGGAAATTTTTAGCAAAAAATCCACCAATTACAGCACCCAAAACAACAATTAAGTTCCATTTTTTATCTTTCCAGTCAGATTTAAAAAACTCTATAAACTTTCCAGCCCCTGCAATTGAACACATAGTTGCTAGGTTTGATGACATTGCAAATGTTTTTCCAAAATAGAGTAGAGTTGCCATTATCAATGCAATTAAAGGGCCAGTTATATACCATGGCCAAGGGTTTAAAATATATTCCATGAATGTGATTTGAATTAAATTTTGGAGTTAATAGTTTAAAAATTAAAATTGTAAAACATCAATCTTATTTCTGCTTAATTTTATTTTACTTTCATTTTCTAATTGCTTTAATATCCTTGAGATTACTACTCTTGAGGTATGTAAATCATCAGCAATATCGTTATGTTTTATATCTAAACTTGTTGAAGCGTTAAGTTTTACTTTATCTATTAAATATTTAAAAACACGTTCATCCATTTTCATAAAAGCCAAAGTGTCAATGGTTTCAAGCATTTCGTTAAAACGTATTTGATAAGCATCTAAAATAAAATTCCGCCAACTTTCATTGGTATGAAACCAATCATGAATTTTTTTTACAGGAATTAAAATTAAACTTGAATCACTTTCAGCAACAGCTCTAATATTGCTTTTTGAAGTTTTTAAACAACATGTAAGAGACATGGCACATGTATCTCCTGCTTCAAGAAAATATAGGAGTAATTCATCTCCATTAGAGTCTTCTCTTAAAATTTTGATGTTTCCACTTAATAATAAAGGAATGTGATTAAGTGGTTGATTGATGTCTATGATGATATCATCTTTTTTAAATTCTTTGTAGATTCCTGTCTGAAAAATTTCATTTAAAAGGTTATCATCAAGAATTTGATTGAATTTTTGCTGTAATAATTTATTTGTCATGCTCAAAAGTAATCATTTTTCAAAATTGAAATAAATAGTTTGGCAGTAATTTAATAAAAATACTATATTTGCAGCCACAAAAAAGGCCTCGTGGCGCAACTGAATA
>DJWL01000046.1 GCA_002441545.1 Flavobacteriaceae bacterium UBA6231
GTTCTGGGAAGGTCACGGATTTTCGGTTGGCAGGTGTAGAAAAACTTTTTCCTTGATGAAGAGATTCTTCACTACGCTGTGCTTCGTTCAGAATGACAGGGTTCTGTTTTTTACTCACAATTAGGAATCTGCTCTATTGCGTTAAAATCCGCTGGTAGGAGGTATGAGGTTTGAAGAAGTATGAAGTATGAGGTATGAGGTACGAGGTATGAATTAGGAGTTAGAAGATGATGAAGGTTACGGACTAAAAAAGCTCTATTAGATGTAATAGCTACGACTTAATCTGAAACAAGGCTGTTTTTATTTAAGATTGTGATGGGTTTTGTGAGACATAAATTTGAGTTGTCCTAAAAAAGGTTGACTCGTTAATAATTCAAATATAGTTAAATCGTAGCTATTACAGTTTAAAAAATTATTTTACCAAAAGCCAACCTTAAAAAAGTTGGCTTTCACATTGTTTATCTGCTACGAAGTCTCCCGACTTCGTAGAGCGGGAGTCACAGACTTTGTGCAGCTGGGGCCATCGCATTTTCTTCATTGATTGTAGGAAATGTATTTCTTATTCTCACTTCATTGTCTGACACCCGAAATTTTGTTTCTGTAATTTTAGAGAACAATAAAGCTTTGGTCATCATTTCTACCATTGCTTTCACTCTACTTTTTTTAACGATTGGAAATCCTATGCTGCAAAAGATTTTCAGTTTTGAATATCCTGGTCATCAACATTTTATTACGTCTATTATAGGAGCGGTAAGTGTTTTGTTTATCCTTGAAATCATTAAATTATTGAGATTAAAACACCCTTTGTAAACAGATAAAAGCTTAGCGAAATAAACCCTGCTCTAGCTTCCCGATATAAAAACTATTGCAAGATTGCTTGCGTGCAGTATTGCTCATAAAAATATAGAAATGGGTAGGATGTTCTACCGTCCAATCTGGCAAAGGAACCGCAACTTGTGGAGTAGTTCTATGGGCGATATTTTCTAAAAAATCTACCTGCTCTAAGTTTTCACTCACTAAGAGGAGATGCACCTCATCATTGGGTTGTGCAAATCCTTGTGAACTATTGTCTTGCCAAGTAAGATGCAGCGCTTCATCTTGTAGCGTAACGTCTAAGTGATGAAAACCGCTTAAATCTCCACTAGAAACTAAAAACTTGTTCCAAAGCAGCGTAAACTCATCATCTTGTAGCTGAATGACATTTTGCAACGTATAAGAAATCAAAAGATTCCTTCTCTCCCCCGAAAAAGCACTTTGGTTAAAGAACTGTTGGGTAATTTGTAGAAAAGGTTTGGTAAACTCTATCGCCAGAGAAAACTTCAGTCTCTGCAAGCGTTGTTTTTCTGTGGGTGGTTTTTGAGAAGCTTTGGGAGCAGCTCGCATAATAGGAACCCCATTTAAGGTAAGTCCTACGATATTGCCTACTTTCCCAGAAAAGCCTCCTAGAATTCCGTCTTTTGCAATGGCCATGGTTGGTTAGTTTTTGGGTGTAATTTATATTTATTCTACAATTTCAATTCCTAAACTTTTTAAATAATTAAATGTAGGACTATAAAAATCTGGTTGTCTTGTATGGTCATCTACATTTCCTTCGGGAACTACTATAATCATTCCTTGTCTTGCTCTAGTAAGTAATACCCTGTAAGCATTAATGAGATATTTTTTTCTTATACTTTTATGAATGTTTTGCCATTTGTTTCCTACAAAAGAATATGTTTTCCAACCTTCGTTAGAGTATCTTAAATCTGCATCCCAAGTCACACAAACCCAATCTAATTCTAAACCTTGCACTTGAAATTCCGTTGCTACATCTTCTAAAAAATAAGATGAACGAATATCATCCTTATCATCCAAAAACCAATTGACGTGATTAATGGGAGTTTTAACATCTATTGATAATGGTTTTAATCTATAAGCTTGTGAAGAAACGACAATACCATACCTTTCGCTTCCTCTAGCTTTCTCCTTAAGCCATTTTTTAGCTTTTTCTACATCTCTAGTAATTACAACAGGATATTTACCATTTAATTTTTTTAAAGTTTCTTTTGCATTCTCATCAAAATCTAAAATCTCTTTGACAAACTTTGACAAATATTCTGCTCTAAAAGAACGCATGGAAACAGACAAATGTAATTTATCTTCAAAAACAACTTTATTAGTTAATTCTAATTCTTTTATTGATTCTTGCGCGTTATATTCGGTATCAATCAAATTAGGGGAAATTCTTGTTTCCCAATCTTCAAATTTATTTTTAACCGCTGAAAGCCATTCAGAAATACCAGCTTCTCCCGTATTAATTTCTTGACCACCACCTACTAAACAAACAATTACAGCCCAATCTTCATGTCTATCTAAACAAGAAATTAAAAATTCTGGCTCAGAATATTGAAAATTAGCAATTCCTTTCTTTTGATGCATGAATTTTACAGTTTGCTCTTTAGTCCAAGCTCTTTGAGCCTCATCAAAAATGGCAACATGATCATAAGGAGCTTTAGGATCTCTCAAATATTCATCTCGATAATGGTGAATAATTTGAATAAAAGCTTTTACACTTTCTCTAGCACTTTTTTTGGTTATTTTATTGCCTTTTAATTTCTCCTGCACAAATTTATCTCGTGCTAATGCTTCCTGTAAAATATCTACCAAAGGCTTATTTCCCGATAGAAAAACACTTGTATTACCCTTCTCTTTATCTAAGTGTTCAGTTGCTACTTTCAATCCAACTAAAGTTTTTCCAGCGCCAGGAACACCCGTAACAAAACAAATTACTTTTTTATTGTTCTGTTTAGCATAATCTATTGTTTCAGAAATATAATTTGAAGTATAATTTAAATTAATAGCATCAGCATCATTTCTGGTTATTGCTTCTACATTATGATTATTATATAAACTTATTGCCGCTTCAATAATCGTCGGAGTAGGAGAATAACTTCCTTTTAAATATTCATTAGGATTAATTTCTTCTGTAGATTGATAAAAATTGATGACCTCTTGAATTGTTAATCCCAGATTTTCGGCATTAGTTCTTATTGGATTGGTTAAATTATCATTATGACTTGTAAAAACAACTTCTAATGGAATTTTTTTAGAATGTGTTGCAACTAAAATTGGAACAAGTAAAATCTCATGACTCGGTTTATGAAAATTTTTCAAATCTAAAGCATAGTCCCAAACTTGTTCAATATTATGATTTAAAAATTCCTTTTCACCTACCTTAAACTCTATTACAAAAACAATATTCTTAATAATTAATATACAATCTACTCTTCTACCCATTCTTGGAATCGAAAATTCAAAAAATAAATGCCCCTTAATATCTTTTAAAATATCTTTTAAAAGACTTATTTGAAATTCCCAAGCGTATAATTCAGTATGAATATGACCCAATCTTCCATTTACAGAAATTTCGCCAATAATAGTTTCAGTTGATTTCTCAAGAAAATCAGAAATTGTATCAGAATAATAGTAATTCAGCATAAAATAGGTTAAGAGTTTTGAATCTAAAAAGAAAAGATAATGTTCTTTTAATTAAAGTTTTCATTGATTAGTTCAAACAAATATATCAATTCCTTTTCAAACATCATTACGGAAAAACGTATTGCAATAAAATCATAAAACCCTATCATTTTTGTCCCAATCAAGTTAGGGTCAAGTTCTACTCAAGTTTTAGGTTTGTTCGTGGTTTGTTCGT
>DJWL01000151.1 GCA_002441545.1 Flavobacteriaceae bacterium UBA6231
CAATTCAAATTAGGATTGTTTGAAAAATTAAAGGTATTTATGCTGCTATTATTTCCGTTTTTAACATTTAATATGCATAAATTATTATTTGAACAATCAATTTCAGATAACTGACTATTTTGTGATAAATCTAATTCTTCAAAAAGATTAAAACTTAAATCAATAATGTAAAGAAGTGGGTTTTGTGAAGTATTTATTAAATTTATTTGATTATTACTACAATATAAATTCACCAAATTTTTATTATTACTAATATTTAAATTAGGTATAAAATTATTGTTACAATTTAAAGTGCTTAGTGAGCTATTTTTAGAAATATCAATAGAACTAATTTGATTGTTTTGGAAGACCAATACATTAAGCAAAGGATTCTTGGTAACATCTAAATTTGTTAACAGGTTATTATCACAAACCAAAGAAATTAATTTAGTGTTTTGAGTTGTATTTAGTGAAGTAAGCTGATTGTTTAAACACCAAAAAATCTGTAAATTCAATAAAGGAGATATATCTATAGAGCTGATATTATTGGTACTACAAAATAATTGAGTGAGGTTTAAGTTATTTGTAACATCTAAATCAGAAAGTAAATTATTTTCACAATTTAAAACTTCTAAAGCTAAAAAATCTTCAATACCTGTTAAGTCAGCAATATTTTTATTTGCTATATCTAAAGTTGAAACGTTGTTAATATTTGCTGTAGGAACCAAATCATCTATTGGTGCAACATCAAAACCTAAATCAATTAAAGCTTGTTCAAAATTATCATCAGGTACAAATGTGTTTTGAGAAAAGGCATAAACACTTAGTATTAGGAAAGAATGGACACATACAACGTTTTTTATTCTCAAACTAAATAGGTTATGTTAGGGTTCTTTTACATATGTGATTAAAATCTCAACGCGCCTGTCATCTTTAGGGTCACCACCTAAAGGAAATAAACGTCTTAAACCTACATATTTCATACGTTTTGGATTAACTCCTTTTTTAACAAAGTAATCATATACAAATTTTGCTCTAGCAACAGATAAATTTCTTTGTTTCGTTTTTCTATCTACGGCGTCTCTGCTATATTGTGTACAACACACATGACCTTGAATTGTGAAATAAATATCTGTTCTTTCAACCAACGATTTTGAAATATTCTCTAATATTTTTTTAGATTCAGGCATAATGGTACTGTAACCTGTTTTAAACAAAATATTTTCAAACACTATTTTATCACCAACCTTAAGCTTTCCTTTTATTTGTTCAGGAACATCTTTTTTTTGTTCTACAATTTCTGTTGGAGTGTCTTCAACTTTTATAGGAGGTTTTGGTTTTACAATTATTTCAACCTTTCGGTTTAAACCTCTAATTTTTAAAACATCAGTTTCGTCAACAATTTTTAATAAAACCTCACCTTTTCCATCAACATTAGTGATTAAAGATTCACTTATTTCGTTATTAGCAAAAATAGCTTTAATAGCATTTGCACGATCTTGAGAAAGTTTTAAATTGTATTCAGAGGCACCAATATCATCACAAAAACCATAAATTGAGATAGATTCAATATCCATATCTGAAAGTTTTGAAATGAACAATAATAGACGGTTTTCTTCAGTAGTGACAACATCAAATTTATCTGTTTCAAAATAAACCTCATGAGTTAGTTCATTTTGAGCATAGACCCATTGAAAGGCCAATATGACACATAAAAATAGTTTATTCATTACCCGAGGCGCATAATAATTTATAAATATACTATTTTTAATTATTCGTTTAACGCTCAAATTATCTTAAATACTCTAGGTAAGCGGTTGGGCTAGCAAGAATTTCTGAAGCTTTCTTTATCTCTGGGTCATGAAGTTTTAAATAGTCATACAATCCTTCTCTGTATGCATAACGCTTAACAATGTCTTCGGTTAAGAGTTTTGTTATATAATCTTTATTGGCATCTAAAGCAGAAATTTTTGCTTTATTTAAGTTGGTAATCAAAGTGTTATAATCTGTTTTAATAGCCAAATCTAAACCTTCAGTTTTGGCTTCTTCTAAGGTTTTTTTAAGCGTTTTTTCGGTATTTGTTTCAAAGGAAAACGAGTTGGTTTTTAAAAACGTTTTAAAATCTTCAAAATCAGAATCGGTTAACTTAAAATCATTTACATTTTCAATCTTATTTTTATAATAATAATTGGTAGCAAAGTCAAAAATCAGGTTATCATTCTCAATGGCGGTTGTTAATGCTGTATTTTTTGAACCACTCATAACTTCATCGGGAAATATACCGCCACCATCAAACACTTTTCTTCCGTTTTTGGTTTTATATTCATTGTAATTTTCCTGTTTTACACGTATAGCTTCACCTTTTTCGTTTCTATGCCAGTAATCTAACGCTTGAATACATCTACCTGAAGGCGTATAATATCTAGAAATAGTTATTTTTAATTGGGTACCATAAGTTAATAGTTTGGGTCGTTGTACCAATCCTTTACCAAAACTTCTGGAGCCTACAATAACAGCACGATCTAAATCCTGTAAAGAACCCGATACAATTTCACTGGCAGAAGCACTATTACCATTTATGAGAATTACTAAAGGAATTTCGGTATCAATTGGGTCTTTTTGTGTGTAATAAGTGCGATTGTATTTTTTTACTTTTGATTTGGTTGTAACTACCAATTGACTTTTAGGCACAAACATATTCACAATGTCTATAGCTTCATTTACCAGTCCACCAGGGTTTCCTCTTAAATCCAAAACCAAGCGTTTAGCGCCTTGTGCTTTTAAATCTCTTATAGCATAACTTGTTTGAGAAGCAGCTTTATCACTAAACTGACTTAAAACAATGTAGCCAGTTTTATCATTAATCATTGAAAAATGAGGAACCGCATTAATTTCAACTTCAGCCCTATTTATAGTAGCTGTTTTAGTGTTACCTTGTCTTTTATAAGTAACTTCAACGGGTGTGCCTGGAGCTCCTTTTAATAATTCACCGGCATCATCTTTATAATTAGCAACAATTGTATTTCCTACCTTAATAATTTCGTCACCTGCTTTTAAACCCGCTTTATCTGCTGGATAGTCTTTATAGGGTTCAACTATTACCAATTTATCTTTAAGTGTTCTTACTTTAGCACCAATGCCAATATAATCGCCCGTGTTATTTATTCTAGCAGCTTCTACATCCTGCTCATTCATAAAATTAGTATAAGGATCTAAATCCTTGAGCATGCTCTTAATGGCGGTATCCATTAAGTCGCCAGGATTTGTATCATCTACATAGTTCATGTTGACCTCTTTAAACAAAGTGGTAAAAATTTCTATTTGTTTGGCAATTTCAAAAAAGTCATTTTGAAAGGCGGTTCCAGTTATAAAAAGAACAAGCGCAAGTACCGGAATAACAATCTTTTTTTTTAAAATCTGCTTCATTTTAATGAGGTTTAATGAGCTGCAATATTGTTTTCAAATTTTTCAAACAATCGTTTCATTTTAGTTTCAACCAATGTAAGATTTGGTTCTTCAGCACCAATATACAAAATCATAAACGCATGAGGTGTAGAAATGTTGTGAAAATATTCTGCCTTATGTAATCTAAAGGCTTCACGCATGAGACGTTTTATACGGTTTCTATCAATAGCAAGCTTAAAATGTTTTTTACTAACCGAAACCCCTGTTTTAAAAAGTACATCATCGTCAAAAGTAGTTGACAGATACACTAAGCGCAATGGAAAAGCACTTACAGATTTGCCTTGTGCAAACAAGGCGTCAATATGCTTTTTGCTTTTTAGTTTGTCTTTTTTGTTAAAAGTGAATTTCAATCGAGCTGTTTTTAAAAACCAAAGGTAGTAAAATATAAAAGTTACTTTAAGAAAGAGATGATTTTTAGAGGTTTTCGTTTAACGTGTTTCTTTAGTTTGCAATAAATAACTTTATATAGAAAAAGAGGAGAACTATAACGTGAGGGAAAAGATAAAATGATTGCTGTAAATAATGCTAGGAATAAACTTATAGCAAGAGCTTTTGCAGTAGTTAAACGAGGGACTCCTTACGTGGTTCTTCAACAACATGCGGCATAATAAAAATTAATTTTTGTTAGGATTTGATCTTGGAATACGTGTAAGGATAGTTGCGTGTGCAAGCCACTAACTTACTAAAAATGGAACGAACCAGAGTAAAATCTGTTGGATTTTCCGAGTAGGCAAGAACCAAGTAACAGCCTATACACGGTGCTGAGCGATGATTATTTGTCTTTGATTATATTGTAGATTCTGATGATTTCTTTATTAAATTTTTCTGGTTCTTCAAATACTGGACTATGTCCTGATTTCTCAAACTTTATAAACTCCTTAAATGGGGCTTTCAATGTGTCGCAATATCTCTGAACGAGTTCCCATGGGGTGTTATAATCGTAGGCGCCTGATATAAAAAATACTGGTACTTTTACTTCTGAAATCTGTTTAAAAAGATTAATATTGTTGAAATCGGGGTCGTAAATGATGTTCCCGGCCGAAAATCCAGAAGATTTTCCATACTTAATCAAGTCTAAAAAAGAATACTCTCTTGAAAACCATATAGAAAAAATCCAGTCTGTATATTTAGTTTTTCCATAGCGTTCTCCTCCCATTTTCAAAAGCCAATCTTTTTGTTTGACCAATCCCCAAAATCCGTTCTTATACATTTTGGTGTAATCTCCCGATTGAGGCTCTCCGATTTCTTCCAATTCTTTGATAGCTTTTAAGTTATTGACTTCCTTGGCTTTCTTCAAAGTATATTGATAAGAAATGAGCTCGCCTTCGTATGACTCCAATTCTTGTCCTACGCCAACATATGCAATGAAGTTTTTAGGATTTTTTTGAATGGCATATAAACCAAGGCGTGAGCCCCAGGAGTGTCCAACTAAAAATAATTTATCAACTTTGAACCTGTTTTTTAGGGACTCAACCAATATGTCCACATCTTGAATATATTTCGCAACTTTAATTTCTTCTTTCTTAGTCTTTTTGTTGTACGATTTACCCGCATTTCTTTGATCCCAATATACTACAGTAAAATGGTTTTCTAATTCACTATTAAACTTTCGTAACAAAGCGGTAGCAGATGCACCAGGGCCACCGTGCAAAAAAAGCAAAATAGGATTGCTTTTATCCTTACCCCTGATAAGTACATATTGCTTTGTGTTATTGATATCTAAATATTGAATTTCAGATATGCCATTCGGTGTCATAATCTTCTTTGTGGATGTACAAGAAGCGAAAATCGAAACCATTAAAAATATAAATAAATATCTCATATTTCTATCTTTTTTAAGTATTACACAACATGTTTATGTAAGCGTCAGTAACGGGAAAGTGCGTAGCAATTTTCCGTTGACGCAACCAAGTTAATAAAAAGGCGAGGATTTTCGCAGGTAGGCGAGAACAAGCAATTACTTATAGCCATTGTTGTCAATAGTTTTTTTAAGATTATCCTTTTATTACTGTTTCTAAAAAAGTCTGAACGACTTCTGATTTTCCGATTGGTTCTAGAAAACACGTATATAAATTGACACCTATAGCAAGATAAGTAGCAGGATGTTTTAATTTACCATATTTCCATGCTGTAAGTAAAGTCAGTCCAATTATTAGGGCTTGAGTAAGATATAAGGGTGCCATAATATCAATATTTGGCCAATCTTTTATATTCATACCAACATAGAAATTTTGTATTCCACGTCCTAACGCGGGCATCATAATTATAAATACAGTTGATATTAGCCACCACGAATGATCTTCTAACTTTTTTCTATTAATAATACTTTTTATTACAGAATATCCAAAGGCTAAAATCATTGGTATTTCCACAGCTGCAACACCAAAGAAAAACCACGGTTCAAACGGGCCAAACCTATCAGGCATTTCCAAAGCGTTTTGCGTAGTCACAATATCTCTATGCATCATACTGAAGGCTGTTAGACACACACCACCAGCTAAGAACATCCCAATTATACCATTTGTGCGATGTTTATCCATTTTTCCGTGAGTAGCATAAAAAGGTTGAATAATTAAATATAAATACCAAATAGTACCCGTCCAATAATGAATATGAACAGACCAAGCGTTGTCTAAAAAATCACCCCAATAGTCTTTGAAAATACCTAATTGCATTAATACCATAGGGATAATCATCCATTTATATAAGTCTTTATACCTTTCCATATTTTAGGTTTTTTAAGATTTCATAATTATATTTTGCGATTAATTATTGCTAACTATCATGATATGAATCCCTTTTAATGTTTTATATCAGAAGTTAAACGAAGTTAGTTAAAAATTCTCACAAAACAATAAAGCCTCTTTTTACAAAAGAGGCTTTATTGTTGGTTTAATATATTTTTTTATTTATTCTTTTTGTTTTGACCAGGAGCGTAAGGTTTTGCTGATTGACTCCCTGTGTGTTTTTTAACTTGTCCTGGAGCTGTATGCGATTTGCCTTTGTTTGATACATAAAAAACTCTGCTACAGTTTGTGAAAAGAAATAAGGCAAGCAATACTGTTAAAAACTTAAATCTATTTAACTTCATATATTTTATTTGTAGGTTATGTTTAATTTACGTTTTAATTGAAGGAATAGACTTTTTTAATAAAATTACATTGTATTATTTTCTTTGTTTATATCTGCCATTCCTTCTTTAGGGTCTATCTGCACCTTGCTTATGGGTTTTGTGGTTTCAAAGGTATAGGTAGGATAGGACCAAGCCCAATCTGGTAACAAGGTGGCCGTTGTTGGTTTTTCGCCGCGCATCATTTGTAACGGGATATAAAAATCTTCGGTTGTACCATCGGTATAGGTTACGGTTGCATCTATTGGCATGGGCATCAACCCAATACGCTCCAAAGTAATGCTGTTGCCTTCAATGGTCTTTACGCCATAATCAATGGTATTGGTGGTTTGGGCAAAATCCATTAAATACCAATCCAGCTCCAATCCCGATACTTTTTCGGCACTACGGATGATATCAATGGGTGTTGGATGGGTAAACTTAAAATCATTAAAATACTCTTTAATGGTTTTTTTAAGGTTGTCTTCACCAATCACATAACCCAATTGGGCCAAAAACACATCACCTTTGGAATATGCGGAAATTCCATACGCCTGATTATAGGCAAATCTGTCGGCTTGTGTGGTAAGCGGTTGTTCTTTCCCAGATTTTGCCAAATATAAATAGCCTCTATAAGCTCCTTTATTTGGATTGTCGAGGTTTTTGTTTAAAACGTCATTTTCAGCCCAATCGCTTATGTAGCTGGTAAACCCTTCGTCCATCCATGCGTGTTTCAACTCGTTGGTGGCCAGCAAAAACTGAAACCACGTATGCGCCATTTCATGGGCAATGACCCCAAACAGTCCGTCAAAATCCCCTTCTCCTAAAATAAGGGTGCACATGGCATATTCCATACCGCCATCACCACCTTGAATAACAGAATACTGCTCATAAGGATAGGGACCCACATTGGTGCTGTAATACTGCATAAGCTCGACGGTTTTTGGTTGCACCAGTTTCCAGTTGTCCAGCTTTTCCTTGGGCATGGTTTTTTTATAGAAAAAATGCAAAAGAGGCCCATTGGGTGCTTGCATGGTATCATGTACATAATCAGGGTCTGCTGCCCAAGTAAAGTCGTGAACATTAGGCGCTATAAAATGCCAAGAAAGTTTATCTGTTTTGGGTGTCTTTACTTTTTCCGCTGTATATCCATGGCCAATTCCCTCGGGGTTTTGTAAGTATCCGGTTCCTCCAACAGTATAGGTTTTGTCTATGTGTATAGTGACATCAAAATTACCCCAAACACCATGAAATTCCCTACCAATATATGGGTCGGCATGCCAGCCCTCAAAGTCGTATTCCGCTAATTTTGGATACCATTGCGCCATTGACAAAGCAACACCTTCTGTATTGTTTCTTCCTGAACGGCGAATTTGAAGCGGTACTTGACCGTTAAAAACCATATCAAAAGTAACTTGTTCTCCCGGTTGAATGGGTGTAGCTAAATCAACTTCCAAAACGGTTCCAACGCTATTATACACAACATCGTTTCCGTTTTGTCTTAAAGACATTACTTTTAAATACCCTATTTCGTCTGGGCTTAACTTACTAATGCGGTCTTTAACCCTGGGATCCGGGTCTGCGATTGTTTGTGAGCGCACGTCCATTTCGCTTCCCGGTTGGAACGCATTAAAATATAAGTGATAAAAAACACGATGCAATACATCAGACGAATTGTTGGTATAAACCAATTTTTGGGTTCCGGTGTATTGATAGGTTTTAACATCCATATCTATTTCCATGGTATAATCAACATGTTGTTGCCAATATCCAGGATGTTGAAAAGCTGTTAAAGGTGTTGTTTTTTGGTTTGAAGCCGAACAGTAAAAGAAGACCAACAAAGAAAAAACGGGAAGGAAAAATCGTTTCATAGGTTTTATTTTTTTGATAAAGGAATTATTTAAAAAACAAAAAGGGGCACAACACCCCTTTCGTTCTTTGTAATGCGTTTATTTTGACATTTGAGCAGCCATAATTAAGGCGTTATAAGCATTGATCATTTTGCCGGATTTGGTTAAGTCTCCAAAGGGTTTTACATTCTCTGCGTCACCACTGGTTACTACCTTGGTTTGTACGGCCAACCCGGATGCCATTAAAATGTGTTTTACCTGGGCTGCCGTTAAACGTGGATAATATGAACGGATTAAAGCCGCCACACCCGCTACCGCAGGTGCTGCCATAGAAGTTCCGCCTTTGGTATCATACTCGTTTTCAGGTGTGGTAGAATATACTTTTGCTCCCGGTGCAAACACATCGACATTTATTTTACCGTAGTTAGAGAAACCCGCCACCATATTAGGACCATATTTAGGCTCTAAAGCGCCCACGGTAATAAAGGTGTCTGACACTTCTGGGCCATTATCAACCTGATCGTTTGGATAACAAGCCACCACATCTAAATCTTCACCTTCGTTTCCGGCAGCATTAACAAACAACACGTCGTGTTTGCCCGCATAAGCAATAGCCTCCCTTACCCAATCACTATGAGGGGAGTAATATTTTCCAAAACTTCCGTTGATGATTTTTGCACCGTTATCAACGGCATAACGAATGGCCAAGGCCACGTCTTTATCATATTCATCACCGTTTGGTACAGTACGAACAGGCATGATTACAACATTGTTTGCTACCCCGTTAACACCCAAACCATTGTTGCGCTCTGCGGCGATAATACCGGCAACATGGGTGCCGTGGCTTTCGCTTTTCTTTACCGGTTTCACATTGCCATTACCGTAAAATTTGTTGCTCATATCATCTGGGTTATCCCCATTAACGCGCCCCTTGAAGTCTTTGTTTAGGTTATAATTTAACCTATCGTTAATGCTTTCCAATGCGCCCTCAATTTCTTCAATGGCATCACCAACAGACTCTAAGCCATTACTGTACATATATTTTGCCATTTGTACTGCTTGGTTTACTTCTTGGTCATCAGTTTTTATTCCCTCAACGTCTTCTTTTGTATAATCTTTTTTATTAAGATATTTTGATAAGGCATCATTAGCACCTTTAATTCTTTGATATATCTGATCATATTGTGTTTTTCTACCCGTCCACAATTGATATTCTTTATCATATTCTGCTTTAGCTTTGTTGTATTCTGGATTAGAAGTGTTACCACTTGCAATAATTCTTACATACTCTAATTGCTCATTATAGCCTTCTCCTAAAAAATTCCATCCATGAACATCATCAATATATCCGTTTTTATCATCATCTTTTCCATTGTTTGGAATTTCTCCTTTATTGGTCCAAATAACATCATTTAAATCTTCGTGATCAATATCAATACCAGAATCTACAACGGCAACAATTACCTTTTTACCAGTTTTGTTTTTTATAATTTCTGCATAAGCTTTATCAACACTCATTCCCGGAATGGTATCTTTTACAAGGTCTAAATGTCCCCAATTGTGTTGCTCAGCTTCAGTTAAGTCGGCCGTTTTTAATGGAGAAGTATCAATGTTTTCAATAGGTGTTGAAATAATAGCTGAGCTTCCACAACTAAAAAGTATGGATGCAAGAAGGACTGATAAAAATAAAGATTTAAAAGATTTCATTAGAATTAAATATTAATTAAAAATTTCAGAAGTTGTGTAAATATTTTTGAGTCTCACACCTTTTTCGGTATGTTGAACGGTAATAATTTCATTATGAGCGTCGTGTTCTAAAAACAAATAATATTCGTTATCAGCAGCCATTTTTAAAAAGGTTTCTTTTTCGTCAAGGGTCAATAAAGGTCTTGTGTCATAACCCATGACAAAAGCTAAGGGCAGATGCCCAACGGTTGGAAGTAAATCTGCCACAAAACAGATGGTTCTATTTTTATATTGAATCATGGGTATCATTTGCTTATCGGTATGCCCATTGGCAAAAAACACATCAAAACCAAGTTCTGATTGTTTAAGAGTATCTCCAGATGGCACAGGCATAAATTTAAGTTGACCGCTTTCTTCTAAAGGCAGAATATTTTCTTTTAAAAACGAGGCCTTTTCTCTTTTATTGGGTTGTGTGGCCCATAACCAATGGTCTTTATTGCTCCAAAATTGAGCGTTTTTAAAAGCAGGCTCATAACCCGTTTTATCATGATTCCATTGTATGCTACCACCACAGTGATCAAAATGCAGATGTGTCATAAAGACATCAGTAATATCATCAGGGTGAAAGCCATGATGTTTTAATGATTTTTCAAGTGTATCGTTGCCCCATAAATAGTAATACCCAAAAAATTTATCAGATTGCTTGTTACCCATACCAGTATCAATCAGAATAAGTTTGTTGCCATCTTCAACCAATAAACATCTGGTTGCAAGATCAATCATGTTATTGGCGTCGGCAGGGTTTGTAATTTGCCACATTGATTTTGGAACAACACCAAACATGGCGCCACCGTCGAGTTTAAAATTTCCTGAATTAATGGGGTATAAATTCATAAGTATACAAAATTAAGAAAAGCATTATGATTTAGACAGAAAATTAAGATTTTGTTAAGAGATATTGAATGATATCAATCTCTTTTTAAAAAAAAATCTAAATTTGGCAAAAAATTTAACCACCCAAATTTATTTGAAAGTTTTTTTATCCTACATATTACTCACGGTTTTTTTAATCAAACCACTATATAATTTAGGCTATATAGTTTATTATGAGTTAAATGTGGAATACATTGTTGCAAAATACTGTATCAATAAAGAAAAGCCACAGTTGCATTGTGACGGAAAATGCCATTTAGCAAAGCAACTAGCCACAGACACTCAAAATAAAGAGGGTAACAAAAAACCAATGTCTTTGTTGAGTAGAATTTTTTATCCTGTATATTTTCAAGAATATATAAACTCCTTTAAACCATATTTAGATGAAGTAAAGGGATATAATAATTGGGGATATTGTAAGATATACACTTCATTTTTTAAAGAAACCCAAGCCCCACCTCCTTGGGTTAATGTATAAACATAATCAGTTATTGCTTTATTTGGTTTTTACCGAATAAGGAAGCTATTACATTACTTTAAAAAACAATATAAATGAAAAACATAATTATGTTCGCCCTGTTATGCATGGCGGGCACATATACTATTGCCCAAAACAATTACCAAGGAAAAATTGTTGATGAGTACAATCAACCTTTATCTGGTGCTACAATTGAATCCAATTCAGACAGAAACAATTCGGTTGTTTCAGACTACCAAGGAAAATTTTCAATCCCTTTTCAAAATACCCCTTCCGTTACCATTCGTTATATAGGGTATAAAACAGTAAAAACAACACTTACGGCAACAAATGAAAATATTATCAAATTAATTGAAAATAATGAAATTTTAGAAGAGGTTGTTGTTTCTGCAAGCAGGGAAACTCAAAAAAGAAAGGATGTACCAGCATCTATTTCTGTTATTTCAACCAAAGAAATATTAAAAGCAAAAGCTTTTGGTATAGACCAATTAATTAATGATGTTCCAGGGGTGTTAATGTCTACATCTAGGGCAGCAAGCAATGAACAACATTTCATGTCTGTGCGCTCACCAATTTCAACCAAACCCTTGTTTTTATATCTTGAAGATGGGCTGCCTATTCGCCCAACGGCTGTTTTTAACCATAATGCCCTCTTAGAGATGAACGATATGTCTTTTGGTAGAGTAGAAGTATTAAAAGGACCCGCGTCTAGTATCTATGGAAGTGAATCTGTAGGAGGGAGTTTTAATTTTATTACCAAGAACCCAACTAAAAACCTTTCTGGATATGTTGATTTTCAATTAAATGATTTAGGATTAAAACGATATGCTTTAGAGTTATCAAAATATGCAGGAGAAAAAATTGGGTTTTATATTGGAGCGCAATATGTTCAACGCAAAAATGGACCAATTGAATATAGTGATTACGAAAAATTTGCCTTAACGTTTAAAAACGTGAACCATTTAACTTCCTCATTAAACTTGACTAATAGTTTTGATATTATTGATTATAGGTCTGACATGACCGGAGCCTTAAGTGAATCTGATTATACAGGAGGAAATTACGAAAGCGATCATACCTTTACATATCGTGATGCCCTTGCTTTTAGATTCAGATCTACACTAGATAAGCGTTGGGACGACCAAAACAAAACAACGTTTAATTTTATTTTCAGAAAAAACAGTATGGGACAAAACCCTTCATACCGTATTCAACAGTTTAGAAACAACGGAAGGTTAAACGGATTTGGCAAAGGAGAAATAAACAATAACACATTTACAAGTTATGTTGGTTTGATTCAACATAAAATAGATTTTAATTTGGCAAATTCTTCATTGATAGTAGGAACGTCTTTAGATTATTCCCCTCAAGATTATGTTGCCGAAACCATATCGGTAGTCGTTGATCCTCAAACAGGCAGAAACATAGACTATACACTTAATTCGGGAGATTGTATTCTTAATTATAACGGCAGTATTTTAAATTATGCAGGATATTTTCAATATGAGATAAACCCAACAGAATCCATAAAGATTACAGCGGCATTGCGCTATGATGGTTTTCAGTATAAGTACAATAATTTGCTAGATGGTATAGCTGGCCCAAAAGATTCAAAAAGCAACTATAATAATATTTCCCCAAAAATAGGTGTGAATTACAATGTGTCTGAAAACTTAGGGTTATATGCCAATTATTCAAACGGATTTACACCACCCGAAACAGCGACTTTATACCGTAATAGTTTTGTGGGAGTTGATGGCGATGTGTTTGATTTAAAACCAAGTGACTATGACAATTTTGAGGTAGGTACTTTTTTTAAAACCCCAAAATTGCTTCAAGCCGACATAGCATTATATCTTTTAAATGGAAAAAACACGGTGGTTACTTTACGAGACACTAATGATGAATTTTACAACACCAACGCAGGAAAAACGCGTTCGTATGGTATTGAATACGGAATTAGACTTGCCCCAACCGAAGGGTTAACAATTAGTCACAACGGAAGTTTATCAAAGCACAGATACGTTGATTTTTTTGAAGACGGGGTTGATTATTCAAACACAGACAGAGAAACCGCCCCCCAACTTGTAGGGACATCAAAAATTAGTTACACTCCACAAGCCATTAAAGGATTAGCTCTTAGTGTTACACATGAGTTGGTTGGTAAATATAATTCAAGTTTTGAAGGACAGGTGAATAATAATGACGGAACCTTTGGCACGGCAACCTATAAAGGACACAACATCTTCAATGCTTTAGTGTCTTATGAA
Source organism: Flavobacteriaceae bacterium UBA6231 (assembly GCA_002441545.1). Classification (GTDB taxonomy): domain Bacteria; phylum Bacteroidota; class Bacteroidia; order Flavobacteriales; family Flavobacteriaceae; genus Yeosuana. Next base: position 13,771 of record DJWL01000151.1, read on the forward strand.
ATAAAGCAGTTTGAAGTTTGGGTACACGCACTAAATATTTTTGACGAGTTATACTCCGCCAGCACAACCTATAACAAATACAAGAAGGAGAATAATTATACCTTAGGAAACCCAAGAGCCTTTCATTTTGGAATAAAATACAAATTTTAGACATGTTTAAAAAAGACAATAAATTGAATCAATGGCTTTGGAAATGGCATTTTATAGCAGGACTGGTTTCCCTTCCGTTTATTATAGTATTAGCCATTACGGGCGGTATTTATTTGTTTAAGGATCAATATGAGGCTCCAAAACAAGAACACGTAAAGGTTGTTAAGGCAGAAGGAAAACCCATATCGTTTCAGGAGCAGTGGGATATTGTTAAGGCACAGGCAAAAGTTCCTCCGCACACAATGGTTATTTCTGCCAAACCAAACCAGGCAACAGAATTTATAACCGGAAAATTTGGAACCCTTAGCAGCACTTTTGTAAATCCATACAATTCTAAAATTACCGGAACCATTAACGCTAAGGATTCAGATATGTTTAAATTGAGAAAACTGCATGGAGAATTACTTTTAGGAGCATATGGAACCAAAATTGTTGAACTGATGGCTTGTTGGTTGGTCGTTCTAATTATAACAGGGATCTATGTGTTTTGGCCCCCTAAAAAGGATGGAATAAAAGGGTTTTTTAAAGTACGGGTTAAAAATGGTAAGCGTATTTTATTCAGAGACCTACATACCGTTTTAGGGTTTTGGATATCTATTTTATTATTAATGACTCTTGCAGGAGGGCTCCCTTGGACCGATGTTTTTGGTGATTATTTTAAATGGATTCAAAAAGTAACCAACACAGGGTATCCTACAACTTGGGAAGCCAACGGACTTCAATCTGTCCAAGACGGTAAAACCATCTCTTTAGACGCCATGGTAGCCTTGGCAAAGACAATGAACTTAAAAGGAGATTTGAACATAGGACTGCCCAAAGATGAAAAAGGTGTCTACAGTATTTTCAATACAACTTTTGATTTGGATGCGCAAAAACGCTTTCATTACGACCAATATTCAGGAAAATTATTAGTTCAACATAATTGGGACGATGTTGGTGTCTTGATGAGGGGAAGAATGTGGTTTATGGCATTCCACCAAGGGCAGTTTGGTAACTGGAATTTGATATTAATGTTAGTGATTTCCATTCTGTTAACTTTTTTGGCCGTGGTCGCCTTAATATCATATTTAAAACGCAAACCAAACGGAAAATGGGGGACTCCAAAAGTTCCCGTGAATTTTAAAGTAGAATATGGTGTTGCTACAGTAATATTTTTGCTCTGCTTAGCCCTTCCTTTGTTTGCCTTTAGCGTTATAATCATTATGCTTATTGAGTTTTTAAGGAAACGAAAAAACAATAATGTAGCGATCCAGTAACGAAAATAAAACAAATCAAAGCCTGTGCTTTAAAAGCTCAGGCTTTGTAATAATATTATCAGGTTTATCCAAAAAAAGTTAAGACTCTAGTTTAAATCGCACGTTGTTAACGCTTTCTTTAGAGCCTACCAATGTCACAATATCTCCCAAACGAAGCCTGGTAAAACCATGCGAAATAATAATCTGTCCTTTACGAACAACCGACAGCACAATGACATCTGAAGGAAAACGAAGGTTTCTTAAGGTAAGCCCATGGATATCACCGTTTCTAATTTCTACATCAACAGAATCTTGTGTAGAGTCTAAGCCCAGTAAAATTGAAGTTGCATTTGGAGAGCGCACAAAATGGTCAAGCAAGTTAACCATAGCCAAAGATGGGTCTACAATACGAACCCCTAAAGCGTTAAATTTATTTAAAAACACCCTAGACCCATTATAGCGCACAATAATATCCTTTATACCAAAGTGTTCATACATAATCTCAGAAATTTTGTAATTCTCAGAATCAGAAAGCAAGCAAACAACCACATCGGCTTTTTCGACACTTAGATTTTTAAACTCAGATAGAGAAAAACTCTGTAAAGGAATAATATCAAAATTTTCGTTGCTTTCGGTGAAATCTTCTGTTTTGCAAAATATTCTAGGAACCCAACCTTGTTGTTTTAATGCCATAGCCAAAGCAATGGATTGATTTTCCAAACCAAAAATAATAGCGTCTTTAACACCATCAAATTCAACGGGTTTAGATTTTAAATGACTTTCATCCACCATATTGATAGATAGCTTAAACAATGGCGGACCAACCAATTGATTAATGACAATAATGGCTATAATAATAGTTTCAAATTCATAACCCCAAGAAGGGAATTCTTTGGCGATCAATGTAGTTAAACCTAATGCAACACCAGCTTGCGTAACATAAGGCATCCACGCTATAAAGGTGAATTTTTTATTATCTTTTGAAGCTATAACACCAAAAACACCACCAATAATAAGGGTTATAATTCTAAGTCCAAACAATGCAATAGCTACCCAAAAGACACCAATTAAAGTATGAAATGATAATGCGGCTCCCGTTAAGGTAAAAAATATGATATAAATTGTTGGACTAATGCCTTCTAATAACCCAGTAAACTCAACTCTGTTTTTACTGTAATTTGTGACAACGAAACTTCCAATAATACAAATTAGCAAAGGCTCTAAAGTGATTTCATGTAATAAATATTGATGAGAGTAGATTTTAATTACTGAAGCAAACAGATACATACTATAACCCAAAAGCAAAATAATTACAGATTTAATTTGTTTATTAAGTTTTAATGAAAGCGATGTTTGAATGATTCTTCCCAGTAAGACACCTAAAGCAAATGAAAAAGTAAGCTCAATAAATAAAAAAACCAAAAATAGTAACCCCAAAGGTTCTTTGTGTATAATAGCTTTGGTGACAGCGAAACAAACGGCAAATAAGATAATAACCAATACATCTTTAACCACTGTTACACCCATCGCTGTTTTTGTGAATGGCCCATTAGCACGCATTTCATTAATAACAGCAATTGCTGAAGAGGGTGACCGAGCTACAAAAATAGTACCAAACAACATCGCAATAGCTATCTTAACATCTGGAGCTAAGTTGGACATAAAAGGGATATAAGATGCTGTAAAGTAAATAACGCTGGTGCTTAAAAAAAATGTAATCACTAATTGTCCAAACGTCATCCACTTTATACTTTTTAATCTACTACGCAATTCCTTTAAGTATAATTCTGAACCAGCCGAGAAAGCGATAATAGATAAAGCAATGTCATTTAAAAAGCGAAGTTTAGGTAAAGATTCATGGGGAATAAACTTTAATACAGAAGAACCCGCAATAATACCTGTAACAATTAGCCCAGTAATTAAAGGAAACTTAATTTTTTGAAAAGCTTTTGCAATTTGACACCCAGCAATCGATACAATTGTAAAACCTATTAAAAGAATAAAAAAGTTCAAATTCATAAAGATTGATTCCTATTGGGCAAGATAAATTTAAAAAAACCTGTTGAACCTACAAGATATATTAAATTATAAGAAAACTATCTCTAATTGAAATTAAAACAATTGTTTATTATGCTAATAGCTATTCTAATAAAAAGAAACTTAACTAAAGGATTGATTTTTTCATGTTTTTATTAGTATTTTAACACAAAAATTTATTGCATGTTAGAACTTGCCGGCATTATTATTTTAGGAATATTAGCACAATGGGTGGCTTGGAAGTTTAAAATTCCAGCTATTCTCCCTTTAATATTGATTGGTTTATTAGTAGGTCCTATTGCGGCTGAATTTTTAAGTGATGATGGCTCAAAATGGATAGAACCTGTTTGGAATGGTACTAAAGGATTATTTCCTGGAGAAGGATTGTTTTATTTTGTGTCTTTAGCCATAAGTATTATTCTGTTCGAAGGTGGTTTAACCCTAAAACGAGCCGAAATAAAACATGTGGGTCCTGTAATAACCAAACTCATCACATTGGGTTCTACCATTACTTTTTTTGGCGCAGGTTTATTGTCTCGTTATATATTTGGACTTAGTTGGGAAATTTCGTTTTTGTTTTCGGCATTAATCATTGTTACCGGACCAACAGTTATAACACCTATTTTAAGAAATATACCTCTCAAAAAAGATATTTCAACAGTATTAAAATGGGAAGGCATTTTAATTGATCCTATAGGAGCCTTAGTTGCGGTATTGGTTTTTGAATTTATTAGCGTGGAAGACGATAGTGGTTTTACCAAAACAGCTTTGATTGAATTTGGAAAAATCATTCTTTTTGGAACTACCTTTGGTTTTACTTTTGCACACGCTTTAGCGTTTGCGGTTAATAAAAAACTCATTCCACACTACTTGTTGAATGTTGTGTCGCTTTCTGCTGTATTGTTGGTTTTTGTTGAATCTGAAATTTTTGCTCATGAATCTGGTCTGCTTGCAGTTGTGGTTATGGGAATGGTTTTGGGTAACGGCAAACTGGAAAACATTAAGGAATTGCTTTATTTTAAAGAATCTTTAAGTGTTTTACTTATATCGATTCTATTTATTTTGTTAGCAGCCAATATTAATATTGACGATTTAATGTTACTTTATAGATGGGAAACAGCTGCACTTTTTGCTTCTGTAGTATTTATTTTAAGACCTATTGGTGTTTTTTTGTCGACCATAGGATCTAAACTTCAATTTAACGAAAAGCTTTTTATTAGTTGGGTTGGACCAAGAGGAATTGTTGCAGCAGGTATTGCTTCACTTTTTGGTAGCAAACTGCTAAAAGAAGGAGTTGCTGGAGCTGAATATATTACACCTTTAGTGTTTATGATTGTTCTTGGAACAGTATTACTAAATGCTACAACAGCAAGAATTTTCGCAAAACTTGTAGGCGTATTTCTAAAAAAATCTGAAGGGATTTTAATAATTGGAGCATCACAATTTTCTAGGTTAATTGGCAGGTATTTAGAAGACAACGGCAGACACGTTGTTTTAATAGATAGCAACCAAAATAATATACTATTAGCCCAAGACTTAGGATTAGAGGCTTTCAATGTCGACATTTATTCGGAAACTTTGGAAGATAATATAGAACTTAACGATGTTGGGTTTTTAATGGCACTCACAGGAAGCTCTGACATTAACGAATATGCCATTAATAAATTTAGCCAACAATTTGGAGAAAATGGTTCGTTTAGATTAATTTCTGTTGAAGAAATGAGCAATCCCGAAAATAGCCCAAGAGAAGGATTATTTTCACACACAGATGATTTTATAAAGCTTACAGAAGTGGCACGTAAATACCCTATAATTCATGAAATCGAAATTAAAGATCGCGCTCATTATGAAAAGTTAATTGAAATTACCAATAAGGATGAGGATAGAATCCCTTTATTAGTAATGGATAAACGAGGTGTTCTTGAAATCATCTCGTCTTATAATACTGCTATTAGTAAAGTAGAAAAAGGGTATAAACTGGTATATTTAGGCAAGCGTTTTTAAAAACACTTTATAAAGCAAAAACATCCAAAAATTTTTTGGATGTTTTTGTTTTAATTAAAATTATAAAATTTGAATTTCTGTAAAATCTTTAGGAATGATGAACGAATTTTCACTTTTTACCTTTGTTTTTTCAAATTGAAAATCTTCTTTATCAATTATAATTTTAGAAACATTAAAAGGAAACCCGTGTAAGTTTATTTTAAAGGTTTCAAAAGGCGCAACATATTTGCCAGATTTGTGTTGATGAATGCTTAATTCTGTTTTGGTTCCAATCAAATTTAGATTTCTTAAGCTATAACGGCCTTTTATATAATCATAACCATCATGAGCATCCTCATAAATTTGAGAGGATTCCTTACCGTTTTTATAATAAACATCAAGGGTTATTTGTTCAATGGTTTTTTCTCCAACATATTGTTGTACAGGGTATTTTGGAATGATTGCACCTTCTTTTACAAATATTGGCATACTATCTAAATCTGCATCTACCCAAAGTTCCTGACCTCCTTCAATAAGTTCGTCTGTCCAGAAATTATACCAATTCCCTAAAGGAGTGTACATTCGTCTTCCCTTAGCGTTAGGTTCAATAATGGGGCAAACTAAGATTTTCTCTCCAAAAATAAACTCATCATTTCTATAATGAGTATGTGAATCTAATTGGTCATAAAGTACAAGCGATTTTAAAATTGGAATTCCTTCGGTAGTATACCTCCAAAAAGATGTATACAAATAAGGTAATAATTGGTAACGCAACTCAATAAATTTTCTAACCACGTTAGTCACGTTAGTACCAAAAGCCCAGGGCTCTTGGTCTCCATGGTCTCCAGAAGAATGCGTTCTACAAAAAGGATGGAAAACCCCTAATTGTATCCAACGCGCATATAACTCTCCATTAGGTTGTTCAGCAAATCCACCTATATCTGAGCCAATAAATGAAAAACCAGACATACACATGCGTTGTGCTTGAATATTGGCTATGCTTAAGTGCTCCCAAGTTGCTACATTATCACCTGTCCAACTAGAGGTGTAACGCTGCGTACCAGAAAAAGCAGCACGAGTAATAACAAAAGGTCTTTTAGGATATGAGAACTTTTTTAAACCTTGGTAGGTTGCTCTAGCCATTTGCATTCCATATACGTTGTGTGCTTTTCTGTGACTACAAAGATTGCCTTCATAATTATGTCTTACATCGTTAGGAAATGATTTTCCTGGAACATCCATAACGGCTGGTTCATTCATATCATTCCAAACACCTTTAACACCTATATCTTCTACTAATTCTTTAAATAAATCGGACCACCAATCACGCACTTCAGGGTTTGTAAAATCAGGGAAATAACATTCACCAGGCCATACTTTACCTTTCATATATGGGCCATCAGCTCGTTTACAGAAATAATCTTTTTCTAGCCCTTCTTTATAAATACTATAATCGTTATCAATTTTAATTCCTGGATCAATGATTACAATAGTTTTAAACCCATCTTCAGCCAATTCTTTAACCATTCTTTTTGGGTCTGGAAAATGTTCGTTACTCCAAGTAAAACATCTAAAACCTTCCATGTAATCAATATCTAAATAAATAGCGTCACAAGGAATTTGTAATTCTCTAAATTTTGAGGTAATTTCTTTTACTTTGGCTTCAGGATAATAGCTCCATTTACACTGATGATATCCTAAAGCCCATAAAGCTGGCATTTCATGAGGTTTTCCTGTTAAATCTGTGTAGTTGGCAACAACCTCAGACATGTCTGGGCCATAGAAAAAATAGAAGTTCATTTCACCTCCTTCGGCCCAAAAACTTGTAATATTTCTACGCTCATGACAGAAATCAAAATGTGAGCGAAAAGAATTATCAAAAAAGATTCCGTATGCTTTTTTATTTTGCAATAATCCAGTGTAAAAGGGAATTGCTTTGTAAATTGGATCTGAATCTTTTCCAAAGGCGTATGAATCTGTTACCCAGTTTTCAAAACGTTTTCCTTTTAAATTGTTATCAACAGGTTTGTCTCCTAAACCATAATAAGCTTCACTACTATGTGATATTTTTGACATTTTTACAATGTCTCCTCCAAATTCATAGCTTTCTTCCCAATGAAATCCTAGTTCATCTTCGCAAATCACATCAAGGTCTTTAGCGTCTAGAATAGATGTGCGTGTGTCTAGTTTTGAAATATAACAAACAAGTTTAGAAGTCGTTATAATATATTTTTCATCATCTTCTGTGACTTCAAGAAAATTGTAGCCCCTGCTTGCATATTTGGTAATGGCATACGAGAAATCTTTTTCAAAAACACCAGTTGTTGTATATCTAAATCTTATAACACTATCTCTTACAACTGTAACATGTAAGGTTACATTATTTTCTGTAGTAAAAGAAAGTGTGTCTAGGTTTTTTTTGTATGAAATTATTTTGGACGGAAATAAGTTTCCTTTGTATTCTAATTCAGTATTTAATATCATAAATAGCGCAATTTTGTAAAAGGCGAAAATACTGAAATTAATAAATTTTAATCCCGCTTTTTTAGTAAAAAAAGCGGGATTAAATTATAGAGTACATAAAGTAAATGGTTAATAATTAAATAAATCTTAACGTTTTAAGATTTTATTTTAAACACTATGATGCTTAATGGAGGCAAGACAAGTTTGGCGGAATAATCCCTTCCATTCCAAGCTTGTTTTTTTATGGTAATATCGTTTTTATTTGAAACTCCGCTTCCTCCAAATTCTATAGCGTCACTATTAAAAACTTCTTCAAGTTTTCCTTTTAAAGGAACACCTATACAGTATTTATCATGAACAGTTGGAGTAAGATTGCAAACAACAATGACATTTTCTGCTTCTCTATATCCTTTTCTAATATATGATATTACCGAATTTTCGTGATCATCATAGCTTATCCACTCAAAACCCTGTCCACTAAAGGCCACTTCAAATAAAGCGGGTGTATTCTTGTAAAATGTATTTAATGCCTTAAAATAATTTTGAAGATTTTTATGAGGATCAAATTCTAATAAATTCCAGTTTAAACTACCTTGAAAATCCCATTCATTATATTGTCCAAATTCACCACCCATAAACAGTAATTTGGTGCCTGGATGTGTAAACATGTAGCCATATAATAAGCGTAAATTGGCAAATCGTTGCCACTCGTCACCGGGCATTCTTCCTAACAAAGAGTTTTTACCATAAACAACCTCATCGTGCGATAACGGCAACATGAAATTTTCACTAAAAGCGTATGCTAAACTAAATGTAATTTCATTTTGATGATATTTTCTATATACTGGGTCTTTAGCAAAATATTCCAAAGTATCATGCATCCAACCCATCATCCACTTCATACCAAAACCAAGTCCACCTATAAAAGTAGGTTTTGAAACCATAGGAAACGCTGTTGATTCCTCTGCAATGGTTTGAACGTCTGGAAATGATTTATAAACTTCTGTGTTTAATTCTTTAAGAAAATCAATCACTTCAAGATTTTCTCTTCCTCCATAAATATTTGGTTCCCATTCGCCATCTTCTCTAGAATAATCTAAAAATAACATGGATGCTACAGCGTCAACACGCAAGCCATCTGCATGATATTGATCTAACCAAAATACAGCATTACTAATAAGAAATGATTTAACTTCGTTTCGGCCATAATTAAATATTAAACTTTTCCAATCTTGATGATATCCTTTTCTTCTATCAGGATGTTCATATAAACAAGAACCGTCAAAAAAGCCTAATCCATGTGCGTCTTCAGGAAAATGTGATGGTACCCAATCTAAAATAATGCCTATATCATTTTGATGTAATTTATCTACCAAATATTTAAACTCTTCGGGATATCCGAATCTAGAAGTAGGAGCAAAGTACCCTGTAACTTGATAACCCCATGACGGATCATAAGGAAATTCCATAATTGGCATGAGCTCTACGTGTGTAAAATTCATGTCTTTAACATAAGTTACTAACTCATCTGCTAACTCAAAATAAGATAAAAAACGATCTTCTTCAACTTGTTTTTTCCATGACCCCAAATGGACTTCATAAACCGAATATGGTGCATCAAGTGCATTATGTTTTTTGCGTTTTTTCAGCCACGAGCTATCTTTCCATTTGTAAGTATCATCCCAAACAATAGAAGCTGTTTTTGGAGGATGTTCACAACGTCTTGCGTATGGATCTGCTTTTTCGGTTTTTATATCATTATGATGACTATGAATTTTGTATTTATAAATATTTCCTTTTCCAACAAAAGGAATAAAACCCTCCCATATTCCGCTTCCATCCCAACGAACATTTAATTGATGCTCGCCTTCTATCCAAAAGTTAAAATCTCCAATAACCGAAACAGATTTGGCACTTGGAGCCCAAACCGAAAAATAGGTGCCGTCTATTCCGTCAACAGTTGTGATATGAGACCCAAACTTTTCATATAATCTGTAATGTTTTCCTGCTTTAAAAAGGTTGATATCAAAGTCTGAAAATAGACTGTAAACTTTTACTTTTGCCATGTTTAGTTAATGATTAATAATGTTAGAAATTCCTTTTAAAGGAATAACGGCCCATTGTGGACGAGAATTGAGTTCGTAACCCAATTCATAGACTGCTTTTTCAAGTAAGCAGTATTTTAAAATGAAAATACGTTCTTGATTATATCCTAAATTTAAATTAGCGTTTTGTGTTTCAGTAACATAAGTTCCTAAAAAAAGACCTGTAATATAACCATATAATATCTCACCAGCTTTAAATAAGTCTTCTTGAGGTGCTTTATAGTGGTCTTTTATATTATTGAAAATTGTCGCATAAATTGCGTAATGAAAAGACCTGAATAAGCCAGCAACATCTTTAAGCGGAGGTTGCTTTACCTTTCGATCTCTAATGGTACTTTCTGGTTCTCCTTCAAAATCTAAAATAAAGAAATCATCATCATCAACCAAAATTTGACCTAAATGGTAATCACCATGAACTCGAATACGCTCCCCTTTAAGTTTGGTCCAATCAAAGGTTACAAAACGTTTTCTGATAAGATTTTTTTTATCAAGAAATTCATTTGCTAATTCTAAAGCCAATCCATCTAATTTATGCAGATTATTTTCAATAGTGTTTAGTCTGTTTTGAAACTGGTAAAGCATTCTGTTTTTTAACCAAACCGTATAATCATCATTAAAATGAGTAGGCGTAAAGGCGGTTTCTTCAAATTCTGAACCCAATGCAATGTGCATTTCAGCAGTACGTTTTGCTAAAGTTTTAACTTTTGAAAACAAGTTTAATCCAGCCCAATCAATAATTTGTGGAGGAATGTCTTTAATGTTTAAACGCTGAAATAATGTTGTTTTTGGTAATGAATGGATTTTAATTTTTTTATGTTCTAAATTTGAAAATACTTTATGTAATTCTTTAAGCATATATTCCCAAGCATCGCCTTCATTTGGAACCATTTCTTGAAGTAAAGCTATGGTAATATAATCATTGTCTGAATCTACTATGTTTATGCTTCCTAAATAAGCGGGTGTATTTTTAAAGCCTTTTTTCTCGGATAAAAACTGACTCATTTCAAAATCTGGGTTTTTATCGGCATAAATACGTCTGAAGAATTTCAAAACATATTTATCATTATAAATTAATGAGGTATTACTTTGTTCTAATCCCATAAATCTTGAAGATTCATAGGTAATATTATTTAATAGAATACTTTTATGATACTGTACTTTTGTGGTATCTTTAGGTAGCGCTGTAACAATACGTTCAAAAACTAACTTTCTGAATGATTCAAGGTTTGTGGCATCAATAATAAACCCTTCCTTCCCTTTAATACTTATAGGGAGTATGCGGTCTTTATGGGAAAAATTCTCATCAGTAACAAAGGCTATTGGTAAAAAATAATGTTGATAAAAAGCCTCTACAAAATTAACTTCCAGAATCAAACCATAATAAACTTCACCAAATTGCTGAATTCTAAAATATTCAGACAGTTCAATGTATTTCATTTTGCTGGCTTTGCCACCATACCAACGTTGGTTTAAAATATAATTACCTAATACATCAGAAAGAAAAACTTTTACAAACGATTTATTTTCTAACAAATCATCCCAATTATCATCGAAATTGAAAGACTGCATAATCGTTGTTTTTGTTTCTTCTTTTTTAGACATTTCTATTTAATTATTTTAAAAACATGAAATGGTAAAGTTGGGTGTAATTCAATATAATTCCATTCGCTTTGCCAATTATATATGTTTTCAGTTAGAAGATCATGCATTTGGATGAGATGTCCGTGAGGAACATTTAATTCATGTAAAGGCACTTGCACGGAGCCTTGTTGAGAATAGTAAGGATCTAAACTAATGATAATTAATAGTTCGTTGGTTTTAGAATCATTCCACTTATAAAAAGCCAATAAATTATTGTTCTCTATGTAGCAAAATTTTATGTTATTGGTTTGTTGAAGCGCTTCGTTATTATGACGAATTTGATTTATTTTAGTGATAATGGTTATTAATTTATTCTCTTTGTTCCAATCATAATGACAAAGCTGGAACTTTTCGGAATTAATATATTCTTCTTTTCCCGGAATCGCGTCATCAATCATAAATTCAAACACAGGACCATAAATACCAATGTTAGAGCTTAAGGTTGCTGCCAATACATAGCGTTGAATATATTTAGACTCATTAGCGCCTTGTAGATGCATTGGGTTAATGTCTGGAGTATTTGGCCAAAAATTTGGACGCATATATTCACGTTGATCTGTTTTGGTTAGTTCTTCAACGTATTCAATCAATTCGTGTTTGGTATTTCGCCAAGTAAAGTAAGTATAAGATTGAGTATAACCTTGCTTACCTAATTGTTGCATTACTTTTGGCCTAGTAAATGCTTCAGCTAAAAATAATACATCTGGATGTTTTGCTTTGACTTGTTCAATTACCCAATTCCAAAAATAATAAGGTTTTGTGTGTGGATTATCTACTCTAAAAACATGAATACCACAACCTATCCAATACAGTAAAATATCTAAGCATTCTTGCCATAGGTTTTTATAATCGTTGTTTTCCCAATAAATTGGCAAGATATCTTGATATTTTTTCGGAGGATTTTCAGCATATTGAACGGTACCATCTGGACGCCATTTAAACCACTGCGGGTGTTCTTTAACCCATGGATGGTCTGGTGCTGCTTGCAGCGCATAATCCATAGCTATTTCAATATTAAATTCTTTGGCTTTTTGAATTAACGATTTGAAATCCTCAACAGAACCTAATTGCGGGTGCAGGTCTTTATGACCACCATATTGAGAACCAATTCCCCAAGCTGATCCCACATCGCCATCATGAGCATTTGTGGTGTTGTTTTTGCCTTTTCTGTTAACCTCGCCTATAGGATGAACAGGAGGAAAATACAAGGTGTCAAACCCCATTTTAGCTACTCTTGGAAGCAATCGCTCACAGTCTTTAAAAGTTCCGTGAACACCTTGATGTTCTGAAGCAGAACGCGGAAAAAACTCATACCATGTGCTAAATCTAGCTTTTAATCGGTCAACATAAACTAAAAAATCCTTTGAAGTATTTGCTAAAATTTTTTGAGGATGATTGATGAAAATTTGATGCAATCTATCAGAAGTTGCTTCTTTAATTGCTTCCTCGTATTGGTGTTCGTCTGCAAAAATATTTATAAGGTGGCCTAAGAAAAGTGAATCGTTTTTCTCTGTTTTATCTTTTATTTTTTTAAGAAACTCAATACCTTCAAGCAATTCAGACTTTACATATTGATTGTCATCAATTTTTCTTTCAATACCATGTTGCCAGTTAAGGGCGTAATCAACCCAACCCTCAACTTTATAAGTATAATAACCCTGTTTTTTAACCGTAAAAGAGGTTTGCCATTCATCATTTACAAGATGTTGCAGACGAACTTCTTTCCAATTTTTATCCTTTTCATGTTTATATAAAACAGAAGCCGCTATAACATCATGACCATCTACAAGTACATGAGCATTTACGGTTATAATTTCATTTACAACTCGTTTTATAAAAAAATCACCGTTGTTTATTTTAGGGGAAACATAGTCAATGACGACTCGCTTTTGATTTAGCATACTTAATCTAAATTTAGAATCAATAAATTTTTTAAACAGCTCATTATTAAATCACGTAACCTACAGGAATAATGGCCCCCTTTTTAATAACCACGATACCATCTTTTATAACATACATTTCGTTTTCTGTGTCTGCCAGATGTTTGCCTCCGTTAATTCTCACGTCATCACCTATGCGGCAGTTTTTGTCTACAATGGCATTTTTAATAAAGCAACGCTCACCTATACCCATAAGGACTTTTATTTTATAATTTTCTATCTCTTCTAGTGTTTCATAATAATCGCTTCCCATCATATAGGTGTTTATAATGGTAGATTCTTTTCCAATCCTTGAACGAATACCAATAACAGACTGCTCAATTTTAGCGGCACCAACTATACACCCCTCGGCGATAACAGTTTTGTTCAATACAGTTCCAGATATTTTGGTGGTAGGCAACATTCTAGCTCTTGTATATATGCGCCTTGATTTGTCATATAAATCAAATTGAGGGATGTCATCAGTAAGCCCTAAATTGGCTTCAAAAAAAGAGTCTATATTTCCAATATCTGTCCAATAGCCTTCATACTGGTAACTAAGTGTTTTGTGCTCATTAATGGATTGTGGAATGATTTCTTTTCCAAAATCATTGGTAGATGGATCATTCATTAAATTTACGAGAAGATCTCTGTTGAATATGTAAATTCCCATGGAGGCTAAATAATGTCGCCCTTGAGATTTCATTTCGGCGCTAACTTCAGAAGTCCATTCGGGTAACAAGCTAGCGTCCGGTTTTTCAATAAATGAGGTAACCACATTTTGGTCGTCTGCTTTTAAAATACCAAAAGAGGTTGCTTCTTTACCATTAACAGGGATAGTTGCAATGGATATTTCGGCATTATTTTTTATGTGTTCGTCAATCATTAGCCTATAATCCATTTGATACAATTGGTCGCCAGAAAGAATGAGCACATAATTAAAATCATGTCTTAAAAAGTGATGCATACTTTGTCTAACAGCATCAGCAGTACCTTGAAACCAAGTTTTATTGTGAGGTGTTTGTTCTGCGGCAAGAACATCTACAAAAGCAGAGCTAAAGAAGCTAAAGTGATAGGTGTCTTTTATGTGCCTGTTTAACGAAGCGGAATTAAATTGTGTTAACACAAACATGCGCTTAATGTTGGAATTGATGCAGTTAGATATAGGAATATCTACAAGTCGGTATTTACCTGCAATAGGTACAGCCGGTTTTGATCTTTCTTGGGTTAACGGGTGTAGTCTTGAACCTTGACCACCGCCTAAAATGATAGCTAAAACCTTATCGTTAATCATGTTTATTAGTTTAAGGAGTTATGTAAATTTGAGTGTTTTTTATTTAAAAGTAACACGCTCTGTTAAAGTACAATTTTTTAATAATTAATTTTATTGTTTATAGCAAAGATTTATATAAATCTTCCACTTGCTTTGCAATGGCTGTCCAATCAAAATAATCTTCCACACGGTTTCTTCCTTTTTTAGCCATAGACTCTCTCATATCTTTGTTTTTTATTAATGTGTTGATGCCGTTAGCTAAATCTTGAGAAAATTTATCAGGATTTACTGGTTCAAAAGGAGCTTCTGTTTGTTGTTCTAAAGGTATCAATATACCGGTTTCCCCATTCACCACTACTTCTTTTATGCCTCCTACAGCACTTGCAACAACAGCTGTTTCACAAGCCATAGCTTCAATATTAATAATTCCAAATGGTTCATAAATTGAAGGACAACAAAAAACGTCAGCATGAGAATAAAGCTGAATAACCTCTTTTTTCTCAAGCATTTTCTCAATCCAAATTACATTTTTTCTGGTTTTTTTCACTTCTGCCACACTGTCTTCCATTTCTTTAGCAATGTCTGGTGTATCGGGAGCACCTGCACATAATACAATTTGGGTTTCAGGATCAATATATTTTATGGCATTAACTAAATGAATAATTCCTTTTTGCCTTGTTATTCTACCAACAAAAAGCACATAGGGTTTTGAATTGTCAATACCATAAGTTTCTAAAGTTGAAGTTGCATTTGTAACAACATACTCTTGGAGGTTGATACCGTTATATATGACCTTAATTTTATGTTCATCAACATTAAAATATTTTAAAACATCCTCTTTGGTTTCTTTAGAAACAGCAATAACCGCATCGGCCATTTCAATAGCCGTTTTTTCTACCCAAGAAGACGCATCGTAACCTCTTCCCAGTTGCTCTCTTTTCCAAGGCCTTAAAGGTTCTAATGAATGTGTTGTGATCACCAAAGGAATTCCATAGCAAAGTTTAGCTACAATACCTGCAAACTGGGCATACCAAGTATGGCAATGTACTACATCTGCATCACTGTCTTCAGCATTCATGTGAATGCATGTACTTAATGTTTGAAAAACCGCTTTAAGTTTTGAATTGCTATCATTAAAAACAGGATTATCATAAGGAAATCCCTTAACTGTTAAATTTCCATTTAGTTTTTCCTGATCTCCAAAGCATCTAACGTCTACTTCCATAAGTTTTGAAAGTTCGTCAGCTAAATATTCAACATGAACACCTGCGCCACCATAAACATAAGGGGGAAATTCTCTAGTATAAAAAAGGACCTTCATAATAAACCAATAAAATTATTTCAAAAATAACGTATGCTTAGCAATTTTAACAATCACACAATAAAGATGTGTTGCCTATAAACTTAAAAATATTATTCTTAAAAAACATGTCAAACCTTTACTATTATTGATAATTTCCTAAAATGTAAAATTCACTAAGAATATTTCAACTAAAATGATTTTTTAATCATTCTATTTTGAAGTTTATGTTAGATTTTATTGAAGGAGTTGATTATAATGAATTTGTTAGCAGGTCTTTTTGTTTAGATAAATTGAACAAGATATATTTATTCTGGAAATAAAAAAGAGCTTCAAATATATTTTGAAGCTCTTTTTTTAATATTCCCTTAAATTTGAATTAAGGTTTAATCATTAAGTTTTAAAACAGCCATAAATGCTTCCTGAGGTATTTCAACATTACCTACTTGACGCATACGTTTTTTACCTTTCTTTTGTTTTTCAAGTAATTTACGTTTTCTTGAAATATCTCCTCCATAACATTTAGCCGTTACATCTTTTCGTAAAGCCTTTATGGTTTCTCTTGAAATAATTTTGGCGCCAATAGCTGCTTGAATTGGAATGTCAAATTGTTGCCTTGGAATAAGTTCTCTTAACTTTTCACACATTTTTTTACCTATATTTTGAGCATTATCAGCATGAATTAATGCAGAAAGCGCATCAACAGGTTGGGCATTTAATAAAATGTCAACACGTACTAATTTTGAAGTACGCATCCCAATAGGGTGATAATCAAAAGAAGCATAACCTTTTGAAATGGTTTTTAATCGGTCGTAAAAATCGAACACAATTTCTGCTAAAGGCATGTCAAAACTAAGCTCAACACGTTCTGTTGTTAAGTATGTTTGGTGTGTTATGATACCACGTTTATCAATACAAAGCGACATGACATTACCCACAAAATCAGACTTTGTGATGATAGTTGCTTTAATATATGGTTCTTCAACACGATCTAAACCAGAAGGATCTGGTAAATCTGATGGGTTATTTACAATAATTGGTGTTTCAGGATATTTTTTGGTAAAGGCATGATAGCTTACGTTAGGAACGGTTGTAATTACAGTCATGTCAAATTCACGTTCTAAACGCTCTTGAATGATTTCCATGTGAAGCATCCCTAAGAAACCACAACGAAAACCAAATCCTAAAGCCGCAGAACTTTCTGGAATAAATACCAGTGACGCATCGTTTAACTGTAGTTTTTCCATTGAACTTCTTAACTCTTCGTAATCTTCTGTGTCAACAGGATAAATTCCGGCAAATACCATTGGTTTTACATCTTCAAAACCAGAAATAGGATTTTTGGTTGGATTTTTTGCATCGGTAATAGTATCGCCGACTTTAACTTCTTTAGCCTCTTTAATACCAGTAATTACATATCCAACATCACCAGCTTTAATTTCATTTCTAGGAAATTGGGTAAGTTTTAAAGTTCCAACTTCATCAGCTCCATACGTTTTGCCTGTAGCAATAAACATTATTTGCTGATTCTTTTTTATAGAACCATTAATGACTCTAAAATAAGTTTCAACACCTCTAAACGGATTGTATACAGAGTCGAAAATTAATGCCTGTAAAGGTTCATCAACATTACCTTTTGGCGCAGGGATACGTTCAATAACTGCTGCTAAAATTTTATCAACTCCAAAACCTGTTTTTCCGCTGGCATGAATAATGTCCTCAGGGTTACAACCTAATAAATCTACAATGTCATCGGTAACTTCTTCAGGGTTTGCACTTGGCAAATCTACTTTGTTTAGTACAGGAATAATTTCTAAATCATGTTCTAAAGCAAGATATAAGTTTGATATGGTTTGAGCCTGAATACTTTGAGCCGCATCAACAATAAGTAATGCTCCTTCACAAGCAGCAATAGACCGAGATACTTCATACGAAAAATCTACATGTCCAGGAGTATCAATTAAGTTTAAAACATATTTTTCACCTTTGTAGGTGTATTCCATTTGAATAGCATGCGATTTGATAGTAATACCTCGTTCGCGTTCTAAATCCATGTTGTCGAGCAGCTGGTTTTGTTTTTCCCTATCTGTTACTGAACCCGTAAAATCTAGTAAACGGTCAGCAAGCGTACTCTTTCCATGATCTATATGTGCAATAATGCAAAAGTTTCTTATATTCTTCATAAAACAATCTATACCTAGATTTAATTTGCAAATATAGATGAATTTATCTGTAAATTTTTAATGTTTTAAAGGATTGGGATATATCATTAATTTTATGTTAATTGTATCATTTATAAAAAGTTAAGCAATGAGAATTATTATTTTAATATCTGTTTTTGTTTTAGGAACATTTAATTCTATTAGTCAAATAAGTACACCAGTTGAAAAATTTGCTTTGCCTAATACTTTAAATGAATCTTCAGGAGCCATTTTTTTTAACAATAAACTAATTACTCATAATGATTCTGGAGGAGAAAACAAGCTTTATGAATTAGATACAATTTCTGGGTTAGTTACCAGAGAAATCATAATTTCAAATGCAACAAACGTTGATTGGGAAGATATTACTCAAGATGATACGAATATTTATATTGGAGATATTGGCAATAACGTTAGTGGAAACAGGACCGATTTAAAAATTTATAAAATCAGTAAAAGCGATTATTTAAGTTCAGAAACAATAAATGCCCAAACAATAGCTTTTAATTATTCAGATCAAACTGATTTTACTCCAAAAACTGCTAATACTACCGAATGGGATGCAGAGGCTTTAGTTTCTTTTAATGCAACTAATTTGATCGTTTTTACTAAGAATTGGGTCAATGGAATTACAAAAGCTTATTTAGTTCCAAAAGCATCGGGGTCATATTCATTAACTCCTTTAGCCACTACTTTAAACAGCGGTGGATTGATTACTGGTGGAACTTATAATTCTTTGACCGATAAACTTTATTTAGTTGGATATACTAGTACTTTGCAGCCTTTTGTTTGGGTTAGTGAAAATTTTACGGGAACTGATATATTTTCCGGCACAAATACAAAAACATCCATAGCTTCCTCATTTAGTTTTGAGCAAGCTGAAGCTATAACTTATGTCAATGAAAACAGATATTTTATAACCTCTGAGTCTTTTTCCAATTTTATTTCAAACTATGCCAAATTAATTGCCTTTTCAACAAATGATGTCGCTTTGTCTGTTAATGACATATCATCGAAATACAACATTGTTTTATACCCAAATCCAGTTAATGACTTTTTATATATTAAAAGTGAAGAAATAAATTCCGTTCAAGTTTACGACATGAAATTAGCACAATTGTATAACGGAAAGGGAACGTGTATTGACATGAGCGGTTATAGTAAAGGTGTTTATATGATTAAAATTAATTTTAACAACGATTTTTCTTTAATTAAAAAGGTTATTAAGGGATAATTTTCATTTTCCAGAAAGGATTAATACTCCATAAATTCTATTTAGTTAAAAAAACTTAATTTTGCGCCAAAAATAAAATTGTGGTAAAAATAGACAACATAGAACTTCCTGATTTTCCATTGCTTTTAGCACCAATGGAAGATGTAAGTGATCCGCCGTTTAGAGCATTATGCAAAGAACAAGGTGCTGATGTTGTATATACTGAATTTATATCAAGCGAAGGTTTAATTCGTGATGCTGCAAAAAGCATTATGAAATTAGATATTTATGAAAAAGAGCGTCCTGTTGGGATTCAAATATTTGGCGCCAATTTAGAAAGTATGTTGCAAACCATAGATATCGTAGAAAAATCAAAGCCAGATATTATCGATATTAATTTTGGTTGCCCAGTAAAAAAAGTAGTGAGCAAGGGAGCTGGTGCCGGAATTTTAAAAGATGTTTGCTTGATGGAACAACTTACAGCCGAAATGGTTAAACGCACCAATATCCCAATAACAGTAAAAACACGATTAGGTTGGGATCATGATTCTATAAGAATTGTTGAGGTTGCAGAAAGATTACAAGATGTGGGTTGTAAAGCCATTTCAATTCACGGAAGAACCAGAGCCCAAATGTATAAAGGCAATGCCGACTGGAAACCTATTGCAGACGTAAAAAACAACCCGAGAATGCATATTCCTGTATTTGGAAATGGTGATGTTGACACACCAGAAAAAGCGATGGAAATGCGAGACGTATATGGGCTTGATGGAGCTATGATAGGCAGAGCCAGTATTGGGAATCCTTGGTTTTTTAAACAAGTAAAACATTTTTTTAAAACAGGAGAACATTTACTTCCAATTTCTATTGAAGAACGCGTAGATGCGGCACGCAGACATTTGCAAATGGCTATTGATTGGAAAGGAGAAACCTTAGGTGTTTTTGAAACCAGAAGACACTATACCAATTATTTTAGAGGGATTCCTCATTTTAAAGATTACCGAACTAAAATGGTTACAAGCGATAAGTCTGCCGATGTGTTTGCAGCATTTGACGAAGTACTCGAAAAATTTTCAGATTATCAGTTTACGGAGTAAATGTTGAAGCCAGAATTTAGTGTGCTTCCACTAAAGTTTTTGTAATTCTTGCAGAAGCAATTTTTGATGCAATGATTCCTAAAACGGAGATTGTTAAAAACACAATAATTAGGTTTTCAAATTTTAAAGTTACAGGATAAGCTAGAGTTGAAGTTATCATAACCAATGAAAAAGTCTTCTGTAAAACAACCACAATAAATCCAATTAACAATCCAATTACACCACCAAAAAGAGTCATTAATGTTCCTTGAAAAAAGAATATTTGACGTATCTCTTTTAATGTAGCTCCAAGATTAAATAAGGTGTTTAAAGTTTTTTTCTTATCGAGAATCATCATGATTATAGAACCTATCACATTAAATAAAGCGATAATAAGCACCAAAGTAAAAATTAAGTAAACAGCTAGATTTTCAGTGTTTAACATTTTATAAAGTGCATCATTAAGTTGCATTCTGTTTTTTATAATAACTTTATTACCAAGAATCGCTTGAATTTTTTCCTTTGTTGTGGTTTCATCAGAACCAGGCGTTAATCTAAATTCAATACCAGAAATTTGGTTGGGTTTATAGCGTAATAGTTGTTTTGCTAAATCAATGGATGAAAAAACATAAGTATCATTAATTTTTTCATTAATGTCAAACACACCGGTATTTACCGCTTTTATAGAATTAAAGACATTATTTGTTGAGGTTATTTGTCCTTTCCCAGGTTTTGGAACATAAATATTGAGTGCTTTTGAAAAATCTAAAACACCTAAAGAAAGATTATTTGAAATACCCCAACCGGCAACAACTTCATGACTATCTTGAGAAAACCAACTCCCTTGAACTATTACAGAATCTATGCTGGTAACACTTTGAAAAGATTCATCTACACCTTTCAGAGTAACAATATCATTTTTATCATCTAACGAGATAATAACGCGTTCCTCAATAATTTTTGAATAAAGCGCTATTTCCTTTAAATCTTTTAATTTTTTGGTTTCATCATCAGTTAAAATAAATGATTTCCCAGCAGCAGCTTCAGCTTTTAAATCAGGATCAACAATACTTGAAAACTGAAGTGTATAATCTTTTAAACCAGCAAAACCAGACAATACTATAAACAAAGAAGCAGCTCCTAAAACCACACCAATTGCGGCAATAATGGTTATAAAGTTAATAGCATTGTTACTGCTTTTTGAGCGTAAGTAACGTTTTGCTATGTAAAGAGATACATTCAATTAAGATTTTTTGCGTTTATCTAAAATGCTTGGATCTTTAATAGGGTTATCTTTTCCTTTTAATGATTGATCAATTTGATCCATATATTCCAAAGTATCATCAATAAAAAACTCAAGTTTAGGCATGCGTCTTAATTGATGTTTGGTGCGTTGTGCAATTTCATGTTTTATTAAAGGAGCATTTGATTTGATGCCTTCCATAAGTTCGGCACCTTTGTTATTTGGAAAAATACTTAAATATACTTTCGCCACAGATAAATCAACAGTTACTTTTACTTTTGATACAGATATTAGAATGCCTTGCATACCTCCTTGCGTGGCAGCATTTTGTAATACATCAACCAAATCGCGTTGTAATACAGAACCTATTTTTTTTTGTCTTTGACTTTCCTCTACGTTACTCATTTTTTCACTCCATTAGTTTATGGAGCAAAAATACAGGATATTTAAAGATTATCTTACTTTTGATTTGCAAAATTTGTATCTTCATTTAAACGACATAAAATGAATAAAATTGAACACATAGGAATTGCGGTTAAAAATTTAGAATCTTCAAATCTATTATTTTCAAAACTTTTTGGAGAAACACATTACAAAACTGAAAGCGTTGAAAGTGAAGGAGTAAAAACATCTTTTTTTAAAGTTGGAAGTAATAAAATTGAGCTTTTAGAAGCCACAAATCCAGAAAGCCCGATTGCTAAATTTATTGATAGAAAAGGAGAAGGAATTCATCATATAGCTTTTGATGTTGGTGATATAGTTGAAGAAGTAAAAAGATTAGTCAATGAAGGATTTGTAGTGTTAAATGAAACCCCTAAAAAAGGAGCGGATAATAAACTTGTTGTTTTTTTGCATCCAAAAGGCACTAATGGGGTACTTATCGAGCTTTGTCAAGAAATAATTTAAAAGAATAAATTTCTCTTGTAGAGTTATAAAAATAGTATTAAATTCGCAGCCAATTTCGGTCCTATAGCTCAGTTGGTTAGAGCACCTGACTCATAATCAGGTGGTCCCTGGTTCGAGCCCAGGTGGGACCACTTATAAAAATTAACCTTTCAGGATGTTGGAAGGTTTTTTTGTTTTTATAAAAATAGAGTAATATAGGTAGAACAACAGGATATATCAACTTATAAATATTTCACTATTTTTTAATTGAATTACTTTTTATACATCTTAAATGCAATAATTTTTCTTCATTAACCAAACAAATCCTTTTCATAATTTCTCTATTTCTTCTCATTTTATTTTAATAATTAATTGATGAAGATTTATTAAGTTTAACAATGTTTTTAAAAGTTATATAACTCATAAAAGATGTTGCCTATAGAGTATAAATTTAAGTAATGAAAAGAAGAAAATTCATTCTTTCTATTGGATTAGCAGGTGTTGCTGCTATACTATTAACCACATTTGTGACTGTGTTTAACAATTATAGGAAACTTAGAGGCAAAAAATTATTACAAGAACCTAATCTTTTATTGTCTATCTGTAATAATGAAGCTGTAATTGCTCTAGGAAAAATTTATAGAAAAAAGCATATTGAGACATTTAGTGAATTAAAATTATTGAAACTCATTTCCAATGATATTTCTTTTGAACAAGAAAGCATAACAGAAGAAATGCTACAAAGAAAAATTATTGATGATTATAAAAACGGTGAGACTGTTATGGTTTCTGGGTGGATTTTATCCAAAACCGAAGCATATCAATGCGCTTTATTTTCATTAGCCAAAGAAAAATAATTATATGCATATAGACGCTAGGGAATTAGATAATGACTCAATTATTGAAGGTGATATTTGTATTATTGGTGCTGGAGCAGCAGGTATTAGTATCGCTTTAGACTGGTTGAAAACACCTTATAAAGTCATATTGCTTGAAGGTGGAGGGTTTGAATATGATGATGAGGTTCAGAATCTATATGAAGGTAAAACAACAGGACAAGAATATTATCCGCTAAAATCGGCCAGACTACATTATTTTGGAGGAACAACAGGGCATTGGGGTGGAATGTGCTCACCACTTGATACGATTGATTTTAAAGAAAGACATTGGGTTGAAAATAGTGGTTGGCCAATAAACAAACAAGACCTTGACCCATTTTATGAAAAGGCAAATAAAGTACTTGAATTGGGACCTTATAATTACGATTTTAGTTATTGGAACAAAAACTTACCTAATTTAATACCATTTCCTTTAAACAAAAAGGTTATTTGGAACAAGATGTGGCAATATAGTAAAGCTCGTTTTGGTAGGTTATATAAGAAAACTATTGTAGAAGCTAAAAACATTCACTTATATACTTATGCAAACGCTGTGGATATTAAGACAGAAAGTAATTTGTCTGTTGTTAATGAAGTAATCGTCAAAGACCACTATGGAAAGAAACACACTGTTAAAGCCAAACATTTTATTTTGGCTTGTGGAACCATTCAGAATGCAAGAATGCTTTTATCGGCAAATTCACAAACGCCAAAAGGATTAGGTAATGAAAATGATTTGGTTGGTAGATATTTTCAAGAACATTTAGAAGTCTCTTCTGCAGAGTTGTGGCTAGAAAAACCTTTCCAAACAGATTTGTATTCTTGGGATTATGGTGTAACAAAGGCAAGTGCTGAATTAGCTTTTACTGAAGAAGTTCAATTTAAAGAAGAGATCTTAAATGGCACAATTTCTTTACAACCTCTAAGTGTAGCAAAATATATAAAACCAAAACTTCAAACTTGGAAAGATGGTGACCCCAGATATAGTTTAGAAGTAATGATGAATGATTTAAATAATGCAGAAGAAAAAGCACTTAAAGAAAAAGGCCATATAACGTATTCTTACCAGCTTAATACAAGAATAGAACAAGCTCCAAATCCAAATTCAAGAGTTTCTATTGTTAAAGAAAGGGATAAATTAGGAGTGCCTAGAGCAAGTCTGAATTGGGAATTGACATCTCT
The DNA here is from genome assembly GCA_002441545.1 of Flavobacteriaceae bacterium UBA6231. Taxonomy (GTDB): domain Bacteria; phylum Bacteroidota; class Bacteroidia; order Flavobacteriales; family Flavobacteriaceae; genus Yeosuana. The sequence continues at coordinate 38,555 of DJWL01000151.1, forward strand.
TGAGAAATATAGCATAAGAAGGATGTATCAAATCTTAGGGCAACAGATGGGGATTTTTAATATTGGAAGAATAAAGCTGAATGAATTTTTAAGAGATGAAACTAATAATTCTTTACTTGATGATACCGTTAATGGTGGATGGCACCATATGGGAACCACCAGAATGTCTATCAATCCAAAGAAAGGTGTTGTAGATGTTAATTGTAAAGTTCACGGTATTTCGAACCTATTTATAGCAGGAGCGGCATGTTTTCCTACATCAGGAGCTCCAAACCCTACTCTTACCTTGGTAGCGTTATCACTTAGGTTGTCAGATTATATAAAAAAACAGATTTAAAATATTTTTTGTTTAGATTGGTATAAACTATCTTGGGTTAATTTTTAAAGGAGACCAATTTGGTCATATCAATATATTAATAGATGAATGTATCTAAACAAAAAGTTGGATTGTTTTTAGGGCCATTATCCTTTGTCTTAATTATTCTTTTTTATCATCCAAATGGATTAAATGATGCAGCAAATGCTATTTTGGCTTCCGCTAGTTGGATTGCTATTTGGTGGATATCAGAGGCTATTCCAATTGCAGCAACGGCTTTACTACCAATGGTTCTTTTTCCATTATCAGGAGGGATGAACTTAAATGAAACTACTGCCTCATATGGACATAAATATGTGTTTCTTTATGTAGGCGGGTTTATTTTAGCGATTGCTATTGAGAAATGGAAATTGCACAGACGTATTGCGTTAACCATCATAAAAGTTGTAGGTACCAATGTAAAAAACATAATACTGGGCTTTATGATTGCAACAGCATTTTTATCAATGTGGATTTCTAACACTGCCACAGCCGTTATGATTTTACCAGTAGGAATGGCCATAATAACTCAATTAAAAGACAATCCTGATACCATTGAAAACGAAAACTTAATTTTTGGAAAGGCTTTAATGCTTGCAATTGCCTATAGCGCTTCAATAGGTGGTATGGCAACTTTAATTGGAACCCCACCAAATTTGGTTTTTGCTGGAGTTATAAAAGAAGTTTATCATGTTGAAATCTCGTTTTTTCAATGGTTTATTTTCGGATTTCCTATTTCTGTAGTTTTATTGTTTTTATGCTGGGTTTACTTAACCAAGTTTGCCTTTAAATTTGAGCAAAAAGAATTTCCCGGAGGAAGACAAGAAATAATAAAGCAATTAAAATCTTTAGGAAAAATTTCAAAAGAAGAAAAAATTGTATTTACGGTTTTTGCATGTACGGCTTTTGCTTGGATTACCAGATCATTTCTTATTAAGCGTTTTATACCTAGAATTGATGATACTATTATAGCTGTTTTTTTTGCCATTATATTATTTATACTTCCCACGAATAAAAAAGGAGCAAAAATTATAAAATGGGAAGATGCCGTTAAACTGCCTTGGGGAATTGTATTATTATTTGGAGGAGGAATGGCTTTAGCTCTAGGTTTTGAATCAAGTGGGTTAGCCATTTGGATTGGTGAAAGAATGGCTTTATTGGGTTCAGTTCCATTATTTGTTTTGCTGTTAATATTAATTACTGCAGTTAATTTTTTAACTGAAATAACTTCTAATTTAGCAACAACAGCTATGATTTTGCCTGTACTAGTTTCATTAGCTTCTGCAGTAGGAGTCCACCCTTATTTATTATTAGTTGGGGCAACTATGGCGGCTTCTTGTGCTTTTATGCTTCCAGTTGCAACACCTCCAAACGCAGTGGTATTTGGTTCAGGATATTTAAAGATGGAAGATATGGTTACAAAAGGATTTTGGATGAATATCATGTCAATAATTCTATTGACTTTGTTTATATATATATTATTACCTATTTTTTGGAATTTGACTTAAGTTTTTTAAATTATAGTAGTGATGAAAATAAAAGTTGATTAAACATCAATTCTTTGTTTATAAAATTTTGAAAAACAAGAAATAAACTAAAACACACAATTTGTTTACTTTTCTATATATTTGAGCGGTAAAGATAAATTTGAATTAAAATTTTAATTTATTAACACATAATTTTATTAGCAGTATTTCGTTTAAAAGAAGCAAATATTTAACCAAACACGCTTTTTATCGGCAAAAAATAACTTTCAACGTTTTTTTTCGAAAGAAAAATCTTATTTTTTTGATTTTTTTGATTTTTTTTTAAATAAATTAGCGCTCTAATGAATATACAAAATAAAAGGCTTATTGTTTCAATCTTATTTATATTAATAAGTTTTGTATGTATGGCTCAAAAAGTGCCACCGCCTCCGCAGCCACCACCAGTTGGGGATGCACCTATTGATGGAGGTGTGTTACTGGGCGCTTGTTTTGCTGTTTTTTATGGGATTAAGAAACTTTTAAGGAATAAATAATTACTTTTTCAACTCAATTAGCTTAGCTACATACTTTCCTAAAACATCAAATTCTAAATTTACAATTGTCCCTTCTTTAAAGGTCGAAAAATTGGTATGATAATATGTATAGGGTATAATGGCAACACTAAAGCTATCTTTTTTTGAATTAACTACCGTTAAACTAGTTCCGTTTACTGTAACAGAACCTTTTTCTATAGTTATGTTGTTTAATTTTGAATCATAATTAAAAGTAAACATCCAGCTTCCATTGGTTTCTTCAATTTTAGTACATATAGCAGTTTGATCTACGTGCCCTTGAACGATATGTCCATCAAGTCTATCTCCAAGTTTCATTGCACGTTCTAAATTAACTTTATCAGAAATTTTTAAAGTTCCTAAATTTGATTTTTCTAAGGTTTCTTGAATGGCGGTTACTGTATATACATCCTTTTCAATATCAACAATGGTTAAACAAACACCATTATGTGCAATGCTTTGATCAATTTTTAATTCTGAAGCAATATTACTTTTTATTGAGATATGAAGATTGTTTAAATCCTTCTTCAAATTTGTTACAATTCCCATATCTTCAATTATTCCGGTAAACATATTATTATCTGTTTATTTGGTTAAATTTGCATTAACAAATTTACAAACAAAAGTTATCATTCTTAATGAAGAAGACAGAAAATATAATTGTTGGAATATCTATTGGAGATTTAAATGGAATTGGGGGAGAAATCATTTTAAAAACATTTGAAGATTCAAGAATTTTAGAATTTTGTACCCCTGTAATTTTTGCTTCATCAAAAGTCATGGGTTTTTTAAAAAATCATTTTAAATCTGAAATTAATTTTAATGACATCAATAATTTAAATCAAGTCGTTTTTAGTAGAGTTAATGTTTTAAATTGTTGGAATGAACCCGTGAAAATTGAATTTGGTAAAGAAGATTTTAAAATAGGAGCATACGCCATAAAATCTTTACAAGAAGCAACAAAAGCATTAAAAAACAATAGTATTGATGTATTAGTAACAGCTCCAATAAATAAACACAATATCCAATCAAAGGAATTTAATTTTCCTGGGCATACAGACTATCTTGCTCAAGAACTTCAAGGAGAAAGCCTAATGTTTATGGTAACAGAATCATTACGAGTAGGATTGTTAACAGATCATGTACCTGTTAAGGATATAGCCATAAAAATTTCGGCAGAACTTATTGAGAAAAAAATAAACACGATTTACGAATCTCTGCTTAAGGATTTTAAAATAAACCGACCTAAAATTGCTGTATTAGGAATTAATCCGCATACTGGAGATAATGGTGTTATAGGAAATGAAGATGATGAAATTATGCGACCCACTCTTGCAAAAATTAAAGACTCAGGCAAGCTAGTTTATGGGCCATATGCCGCAGATAGTTTTTTTGGGTCAAATAATTACAAGAATTTTGATGCCATAATCGCGTCTTATCATGACCAAGGATTGATTCCTTTTAAAACTTTATCTTTCGGACAAGGAGTGAATTTTACCGCTGGTTTAAATAAAATTAGAACCTCACCAGATCATGGGACAGCATATGAAATAGCAGGAAAAGGAGTAGCTGACGAGAATTCATTTAAAGAAGCGGTTTTCACAGCTTTGCAAATTTTTAAAAACCGATTTGACTATGAACAGCTTACGTCAAATTCGCTAAAACAATCCGAAAAAAAATTATAAACAAAAAAATGTTCATAAGTGCTTTAGCATAAATTAAAAATTTATATATTTGCAGGCTCAAATTAGAAGTGATAATGAAGCCATTAAAAGAGTTTACAATTCCTTTTATAGGGTTAAAAACAGGAACTCATCATTATGACTATAAAATTGAGAAAGCGTTCTTTGAATATTTTGAGTATGAAGATTTTAATGATGCTCATGTAAATGTTGATGTTTCTTTATTAAAAAACACAACATTACTAGAGTTGAATTTTAAAATTTTTGGAACAGTTAATATTAATTGTGACATAACTAATGAACCATTTGATCAAAACATAGAAAATGAATTTGATTTGGTGGTAAATTTTGGAGAAGAATATAATGATGAAAATATTGATATTTTAATTCTTCCTCATGGAGCTTACGAAATTAACATTCAACAATATATTTATGAATTGATTGTACTTGCAGTACCAATTAAACGCATTCACCCAGGAGTTGAAGATGGAACATTAAGTTCAGAAATACTTGAAAAATTAAAAGAGTTAAGCCCAAAGCTTGACGACGAACAAAAAGAAGATAAGGAAATTGATCCTCGTTGGAATACATTAAAGAAACTATTAACGGATAAATAAATATAGAAAATGGCACATCCTAAGAGAAAAATCTCTAAAACAAGAAGAGATAAAAGAAGAACTCATTATAAAGCAACTGCGCCACAGATTGCTACTTGTCCTACAACAGGAGAAGCTCACTTATACCATAGAGCTCACTGGCATGAAGGTAAATTATATTACAGAGGTCAAGTTTTAATTGACAATACTGAAGCAGTAGAAAATGTAGCTTAAAAAAATCAAACTTTAATAATAAAGCGCTCACATGTGAGCGTTTTTTTTATGATAAGTTTTTGTATCAGCCAAAAACACCTTAATTTGCACGATATTAGATCAAAATTTAGTATTTTAAACAAATTTTTGAATTTTTTGGTCAATTTTTGTGATTTTTTGGTCAAATTAACTATAAAGTTATGAGTAAAATTTCAGCAGCAATTACAGCTGTGGGGGCTTATGTTCCTGAATACGTGTTAACCAATCAAATTCTTGAGACCATGGTTGATACAAATGACGAGTGGATTACTTCCAGAACAGGAATTAAAGAGCGTCGAATTCTTAAAGATGTAGGAAAAGGAACTTCTTATTTGGCTATTAAAGCCGCCCAAGACCTTATTAATAAAAAAGGGATAGATCCTAAAGATATTGAATTAATTATTGTTGCTACGGCAACACCAGACATGAAAGCGGCATCAACAGCTGCTTTTACTGCTTCAAATATAGGAGCAGTCAATGCCTTTTCATTTGATTTAGATGCTGCTTGTTCTAGTTTTTTATTTGGAATGTCAGTTGCAGCTAAATATATTGAATCAGGAAGATATAAAAATGTGCTTTTAATTGGAGCAGATAAAATGTCTTCTATGATTAATTATACTGATAGGGCAACATGTATTATCTTTGGAGATGGAGCTGGAGCAGTATTATTTGAACCTAATACAGAAAACTTAGGACTTCAAGACGAATATCTAAGAAGTGATGGGACAGGTAGAGAATTTTTACAGGCCACTTATGGTGGGTCTTCATATCCAATTACTTCTGAAGCTATTGAAAACAATAGACAATTTGCTTTTCAAGAAGGACAAACAGTGTTTAAAAATGCCGTTTTTAACATGGCAGATGCTACAGTAAAAATTTTAGAAAAAAACAATCTAACCAAAAACGATGTAAACTGGTTGGTAGCACATCAAGCCAATAAGCGCATTGTTGATGCTACTGCTAAAAGAATAGAGTTGGAAGAAGAAAAGGTAATGATGAATATACATAAATATGGTAATACTACATCTGCTACTTTACCATTATTATTAAATGACTATGAATCCCAACTTAAGAAAGGAGATAATTTAATTTTTGCCGCTTTCGGAGGTGGATTTAATTGGGGATCCATTTACCTTAAATGGGCATATAATTCAAAAAAATAACTAACAAACACCAAAATTATGGATTTAAAGGATATTCAAAACTTAATCAAGTTTGTAGCTAAATCAGGGGCAAGTGAGGTTAAACTTGAGATGGAGGATATTAAAATCACTATCAAGACTGGGTCTGATCCAGAAACCACTGCAATTCAATACGCACCAGTAGCAACACACATCCCGCAAATTGCAGCGCCATCAGCAGAATCAAAGCCTCAATTTGAGAATCAAGCAGCAGCACCAGCAGCAAAAGCAGATGATAATTCTAAATATATCACAATAAAATCACCAATTATTGGTACTTTTTACAGAAAACCATCACCAGATAAACCATTATTTGTTGAGGTTGGACAAACCATTTCTGAAGGTGATGTATTATGTATTATTGAAGCCATGAAACTTTTCAATGAAATAGAATCTGAAGTTTCTGGAAAAATTGTTAAAATTTTAGTTGACGATTCTTCTCCAGTAGAATTTGATCAACCACTATTTTTAGTAGATCCATCATAACCCATTAAAAATTCCAATACTCAAAACTCAAAATCCAGTAATTGGAATTTGATGATTGGAATTTGAAATTTTTAATACTAAAAGTTATGTTTAAAAAAATACTAATTGCCAATAGAGGAGAAATAGCATTACGTGTTATTAGAACCTGTAAAGAAATGGGCATTAAAACCGTAGCTGTTTATTCTACAGCTGATGCAGAAAGCTTGCATGTTAAATTTGCAGATGAAGCTGTTTGTATTGGCCCTCCTTCAAGCTCAGAATCGTATTTAAAAATGTCAAATATCATAGCGGCGGCAGAAATCACAAATGCTGATGCTATTCATCCAGGATATGGATTCTTATCAGAAAACTCCAAATTCTCTAAAATTTGCGGCGAGCACGGTATAAAATTTATAGGTGCTTCCCCTGAGATGATTGATAGAATGGGGGATAAAGCTTCTGCAAAAGCTACAATGAAAGCAGCAGGAGTTCCATGTGTACCAGGAAGTGATGGCATTATAGAGAACTTTGAGTCTTGTGAAAAGCTAGCATTAGAAGTTGGTTATCCAGTGATGCTTAAAGCAACAGCCGGTGGCGGTGGAAAAGGCATGCGTGCTGTTTGGAAACCAGAAAAATTAAGAGAAGCATGGGATTCTGCTCGTCAGGAAGCAAAAGCGGCATTTGGAAATGACGGCATGTACATGGAAAAACTTATTGAAGAGCCAAGACACATAGAGATTCAAGTAGTAGGTGATTCTACTGGAAAAGCTTGTCATTTATCAGAAAGAGATTGCTCAATTCAACGTCGTCATCAAAAATTAACTGAAGAAGTTCCTTCTCCATTTATGACTACTGAATTACGTACTAAAATGGGGGAAGCAGCTGTAAAAGCTGCAGAATATATAAAATATGAAGGTGCAGGAACCATAGAATTTCTTGTTGACAAACATAGAAATTTTTATTTCATGGAAATGAATACACGTATTCAAGTAGAGCATCCAATTACTGAGCAGGTAATTGATTTTGACTTAATTCGTGAGCAAATATTAGTAGCTGCAGGTGTGCCAATTTCTGGTAAAAATTATACACCAAAGTTACACGCTATTGAATGTAGAATCAATGCTGAAGACCCATATAACGGATTCAGACCATCACCAGGAAAAATAACAACACTACATGCACCAGGAGGTCATGGAGTTCGTTTAGATACTCATGTCTATGCAGGATATACTATTCCTCCAAATTATGATTCTATGATAGCCAAGTTAATTACAACGGCACAAACACGTGAAGAGGCTATTAATAAAATGAAACGTGCCTTAGAGGAATTTGTTATTGAAGGCGTGAAAACCACCATTCCTTTTCACATACAACTCATGGATCATCCAGATTATTTAGCTGGCAACTACACAACAAAGTTTATGGAAGATTTTGTTATTGAAAAGCAAATAGAAGAATAAACAGAAAAGCTCCGGAAATCTTTTTCGGAGTTTTTTTTATGGCATTACTTTTTCTATAAACATAAAAAGTCAGGTAAAACAGTAGTATATTTTTAGTTTACTAAAAAAGAATCTCACTGCTATCCTTGACACAAAAAAATTAGTACATTTCGGCACTTAAAATTTAATCAGTGAATTTATCATATTGGGAAATAAAATCATGGTTTACTAATATAGATTATACTATAGTAGGAAGTGGTATTGTAGGTTTATCATGTGCATTAAGTTTAAAGGAACGATTTCCTAAAGCCAACATATTAATACTCGAAAAAGGAACCTTGCCTCAAGGTGCCAGTACAAAAAATGCTGGATTTGCATGTTTTGGCAGCTTAAGCGAAATATTAGACGATTTAACAACGCATTCTGAAGAAGAAGTTTTGGAAATTGTTTCAAAACGAGTTGAAGGATTACAGCTTTTAAGAAAAAATTTAGGCGACGAAGCCATAAATTATTTGCAATATGGTGGCTACGAGTTGTTTCCTGAAGAAGATGAGGGTCTCTATGAAATCTGCTTATCAAAAAGAGAGCAAATCAATAAATTACTTTACCCTATTTTTAAAGACGATGTTTTTAGCTTAAAAGAGAATAGATTTAACTATAAAAAAATTAAACAAGGGTATATTTTCAATCAGTTTGAAGGTCAGATCGATACAGGTTTAATGATGGAAACCTTATTACAAAAAGCACAAACAAGAGGAATTAAAATACTTAACAATATCGTGGTTGAAGATTATGATGAATCCAACAATTCTGTTTTAGTAAAAACCAATATTTTTGAATTTCCAACATCAAAACTTCTCATAGCAACCAATGGCTTTGCTTCAGAATTAATTAGTGAACCTGTAAAACCCGCAAGAGCACAGGTTTTAATAACCAAACCAATTAAAGATTTGCACATCAAGGGCACATTTCATTTAAACAAAGGCTATTTTTATTTTAGAAATATTGACGATAGAATTCTTTTTGGCGGTGGAAGACATTTAGATTTTAAAGGAGAAGAAACCACTAGCTTATCTCAAACTATTTTGATTCAAAGCAATTTAGAAAGTATTTTAAAAACTATTATTTTGCCAAATACACCATTTGAAATAGAACATAGATGGAGCGGTATTATGGGAGTTGGAAATCAAAAAAAAGCCATTGTAAAGCAACTAAGTGATCATGTGTTTTGTGGCGTGAGACTAGGTGGTATGGGAATAGCAATAGGGTCTACCATAGGGAATGATTTAGCACAGTTAATTGATTAATATGATAAAGAAAATTTTCAGATTTATTTACAAATCAATTTTTTGGTTATTTGTGTTTTCAATTGCCATTGTCATTTTGTACAAGTGGGTTCCTGTGCCAATTACACCATTGATGCTTATTAGAAATGTTGAGCAACTTCAAAACGATAAAAAACTAACGTTAAAACACGATTGGGTTCCCATTGAAGAGATTTCAAAAAATTTACAATTAGCCGTTATTTGTAGTGAAGATCAAAACTTTTTAAATCATAATGGGTTTGATATAAAAGCCATTGAAAAAGCTATTGACTATAATAAAAAAGGAAAGCGAGTAAGAGG
>DJWL01000133.1:0-12596 GCA_002441545.1 Flavobacteriaceae bacterium UBA6231
AGTGTTTTTGCAAAAGCGACTTATAAATTAAATAAAAAAGTTAGTCTTTATGGAGACTTACAAATGCGTTTTGTAAATTATAAAACATCAGGTTTAACTTCAGACAGAGTAAATATGTTGATTGATGAAGATTATAATTTTTTCAATCCTAAAGCAGGAATTACCTATAAACTAAATACGAATGATAACTTGTATTTGTCTTATGCAAGAGCTAATAGAGAACCAAACAGAGACGATTTTGAAAACAATCCAGATATTAAACCAGAGCAACTAAATGATTTTGAATTAGGTTGGAGACACAATACTAGCACATTTAAGTTAAATGTTAATGCATATTACATGTTATATAACGAGCAGTTAGTACTGTCGGGAGCAATTGATGATGTAGGAAACCCTATTCGTTCAAATAGTGGAAAAAGCTACAGACTTGGTTTAGAATTTGATGCAGCCATTCAGGTTTCGAAACAGATTTCTGTTCAACCAAACTTTACAGTTAGCACTAATAAAAACAAACAAACTATTTCTCAAATAGACGGAGTGTTAGTTGATTTAGGAAAAACTAACATTTCATTTTCGCCAGATTTTGTTGCAGCAAACGCCTTGGTATTTCAACCGGCAAGTAATTTTCAACTGTCTTTTTTAAGTAAATATGTAGGTGAACAATTTATGGGAAATACAGATTCTAATGCATCAGAACTTGACAGTTATTTTGTAAACGATTTTAATGTTACTTATGAAATAAAATCAAATTCAATATTTAAATCTATTGTATTATCAGGTTTGGTAAATAATATTTTTGGAGAGAAATATGTATCAAATGGTTATTATTACACATATGATGATACATGGTCAAATCCAAACCAAGTTACAACTATTGAAGGCGCAGGATATTATCCGCAAGCAACAACCAACTTTTTAGTTGGAGCAACTTTAAAGTTTTAACAATAAAAAAATGATTAAAAAAAGCGACTCATTTGAGTCGCTTTTTTTAGTTTGTTATAAAAAGTGTATTACCACTGACATCGATTCTGTAATTTTTCAATCCGCATAAAAGACTAGAATCACCTAACGGTTGTCCGTTTACCAAGCTATAAGTGTTTCCATCGGCACATCCACAGGTTGCCTCTAAGCCACTTATTTCAAGATGACAACTGCTACTTGGTGTGTGATTTGGGTCGCTTGCATCCCAAGCAAAATATCCAGAGCCAGCATTCGCAACTATTATGCCAGCATTTCCTGCATTGGGAATGTAAACAGAATTACTCACAAACTGAAGTTGACTGTATTGAGGCAAACTTAGGTTTACGGTTACATTTACGCCAACATTTAGTAAATATTTACAATTTTCGTTGTTTACTGAATTTTGGCTGCAAGTAGTTAACAAGATAAAAGAAAGTGCTAAAAATAATGGTTTCATAATTCTGTTTATATGTGAGGCAATTTACAACAAAAAGCAAATTGAGTTAAATATTTTGTATATTTGTGTATAATCTCGTGTGAACGGGATTTTTTTATTCCGAGACTTGTTTCGGAATATTTGTATAAATAAACGATGAAGTTATGAGTAAAGTATCATACTATACACCTGAAGGACTAAAAAAGTTAAAAGACGAGTTAAATCAACTGAGAGATGTTGAGCGCCCAAAAGCATCGCAAGCAATTGCAGAAGCTAGAGATAAAGGAGATTTAAGTGAGAATGCTGAATATGATGCTGCTAAAGNNTGGATGTTTCAAAAATACTTGTCCTATCAAAAGTTAAGATAAAAAATCAAACTAATGGTATGGAAATGAACTATACCTTGGTAGCCGATGGTGAAGCTAATTTAGCTGCAGGAAAAATTTCTGTCAATTCTCCAATTGGAAAAGGATTGTTAGGAAAATCATTAGGAGATATAGCCGAAATTCAAGTGCCTAATGGTGTTTTAAAGTTTGAAATTTTAGAAATTTCAAGATAAAATAATTTGTAATGTCAATTTACTCTCAAAATTATGGCATCAATATTCACCAAAATAGTTAAAGGAGAAATTCCTTGTTATAAGATAGCAGAAACCGAAGAGTTTTTAGCATTTCTTGATGTAAATCCTAATAGCAAAGGGCATACACTTTGTATTCCTAAGCAAGAAGTAGACAAAATTTTTGATTTAGATGAATCTACTTTTGAGCGATTAATGAATTTTTCACAAAAAGTAGCTAAGGCTATTGAAAAAACAATTCCATGTAAACGAATTGGGATGACTGTTATAGGTTTAGAAGTACCTCATGCACATGTGCATTTAATTCCATTGCACACTATGGAAGATGCTCGTTTTATTCAGAAAACAAAATTATCTTCAGAAGAATTTCAAGAGGTTGCTAAAGCTATTCAGGCTAACTTATAGTGCGTTTTAAGGCAATTAAAAAGGTTGTGCCTTTACCAATTTCAGAGTGTAAAACTTTTATTTTGCCATTATGAAATTCTTCAATAATGCGTTTGGTAAGCGATAAGCCCAGTCCCCAGCCACGTTTTTTAGTCGTATAGCCGGGTTCGAAAATGGTATTGAATTTATTTTTTGGAATTCCTTTACCAGTATCGGTAATAAGCACTTTAATATCNNTTATTAAGATTTACAATAATTTCGCCGCTTGGAGTTATAATTTCAAAATCAATAAGTTTAGAAGAGCGTAATTTTAGGTAACTGTAAGAATCAATGGTCTCTTTAATAATGTCAAGAGGTTCTAATGTAGGTGCTGAACCAATTTTACTAAAACGTTCGGTAATAGTTTGTAATCTATCTATATCTTTTTCTATTTCACTAATATAATTTGGGTTAACGTTTTCGCTTTTTAAAATTTCTGCCCAACCAATTAATGATGATAAAGGTGTTCCAATTTGATGTGCAGTTTCCTTTGCCATACCAGACCATAATTTGTTTTCAACAGCGTTTTTATTACTTCTGTAAAAGAAGAAAACAACACCACTAAAAAGAACAATAATCAATAATAAGGCTACAGGATAGTATTTTAATTTATTGAGTAAGGCAGAGTTTCCATAATAAATAGTTGCAAGAATCTCGTTTTGATAGCTTATTTCAATAGGTATATTTTCATTTTTAAACTGAGATACTAACTTTTTAACATAGTTAGTGTCAGACATTTTAGCATCATTAACATTGTTATAACTACTTAAACTTCCGTCAGTATTAATAACAATCATAGGAGTTGTATTGTTGCTACTTAAAATTTTTAGAGTTAAATCTAAATTAGAATTGGTATCACTATTTATAAAATCACTTTGAGCCTTTGCCCAAATGTCCATTTTGGTTCGTTCTTCAGCTTTAAAATTCTGAAAAAATACATAAGTATTCCACAAAATGAGGGAAATAATAATGAAAGAAACTACAATTATTATCCACCTAAATGAATTTCTATATTTTGTAAAAATCATTAAAAATTGAATTTGAATATGAATATAATGTAAATCTGTTAAAATTATTGTTTAAGATGTTAGTAAATGAGTTTTTAGTTGTTTAATAGATTGGTTACATTTGCTTTTAAAGCTAATTTTTAAAAATTCTGATTACGATAAACTAACAGGAGTATTTTGTTAAGTATTAATAAAATAAATCGTTAGTTTTGTGAAAATTAAAAAGTTTAATGACATCTTTCAATCCAAAAGACCTTTCTCTCAATATTTTACAGGGTTATTTGCAAAGTGCCGTTGCGCCTAGGCCAATAGCATTTGCAAGCACTTTAGATATTCATGGAAACCCTAATTTGTCTCCATTTAGCTTTTTTAATGTGTTTAGTACCAATCCTCCAATTTTGATATTTTCGCCATCAAGACGAGTAAGAGATAATTCAACTAAGCATACTTTAGAAAATGCAGAGGCTACAAAAGAAGTAGTCATAAATGTGGTTAATTATGATATTGTTCAGCAGATGTCGTTAAGCAGTACAGAGTATGCTGAAGGTGTCAATGAATTTGAAAAGGCTGGATTAACCATGTTAAAATCGGATGTTGTTAAACCATTTCGCGTAGCAGAATCACCAGTTCAGTTTGAGTGCAAGATAAATGACATCATTAAATTGGGAACAGAAGGCGGTGCTGGAAATTTAATTATTTGTGAAGTTGTTAAATTTCATATTTCAAAAGATGTACTAAACAAAGATGAAAGTATTAATCAAAAAAAATTAGACTTGGTTGCCAGAGCAGGAGGTAATCTGTATAGTAGGGCTAACAAAGGTTTTTTTGAAATACCGAAACCATTATCTACATTAGGAATTGGTGTTGATAATTTACCAGATGATGTAAAAAACAGCATGGTTTTAACTGGTAATGATTTAGGGATGCTTGCAAATGTTGAGGTTTTGCCTAATAAAAAAATGGTAAATGAATTTATAAAAAGTGTAGGAGAACGTTATCCTAATATAAAAAATGCATCACACAGAGACAAGCATAAACTCGCACGTAATTATTTAAGTTATGGTGATATTGATAGTGCTTGGAAAATATTGTTAAGTTAAAAAATAGTAATTAATAGATATAAAATTGATAATTAATGGAAGTTCAAGGAAGAATTAAAATGGTAGGAGAAACTCAAACCTTTGGCGGTAATGGGTTTAGAAAAAGAGAAATTGTTATAACTACAGACGAGCAATACCCACAACACATTATGGTAGAGTTTGTTCAAGATAAATGTGATTTACTAAATAGTTATAAAGAGGGTCAAGAAGTTAAAATAAGTATTAATTTACGTGGTAGAGAATGGGTAAATCCACAAGGAGAAACCAAATATTTCAACTCAATTCAAGGATGGAGAATAGAAGCACTTCAAACAGCATCAACTGATGCGAGTTTGCCTCCTGTACCTCCAATGGACGCTTTTGAGCCAGCAGGAGATTTAAATGAAGATGATCATGATGATTTACCTTTCTAATTAAAGAAAGTCTTTCCTGAGACATCAGGAATTTAAAATAATAAACCTCAATGTTTAATATAATGTTGAGGTTTATTATTTTTATTTAGTATGAAATATCTAACCAAAACCATGCCGTTTCCAGATGTGACTGAAACCAACGAAGAAGGTTTGTTGGCTGTTGGTGGTGATTTATCAGTTGAAAGATTGATGGATGCTTACAGAAATGGGATCTTTCCATGGTTTTCTCAAGAAGAACCTATTTTGTGGTGGTCACCAGACCCAAGATTTGTTTTGTTTCCAGAAAAGCTTAAAGTTTCAAAAAGCATGAAACAAGTGTTAAGAAATAAAAACTATACCATTACAATAAATAAAGATTTTAAGGCTGTTATAAAAGAGTGTTCTTTGAAAAAACGAGATGGTCAATCAGGAACATGGATAACAAATAGCATGATTGAAGCTTATGTTAAGTTGCATGAATTGGGTTTTGCAAAATCAGTTGAGGTTTGGAAAAATGACCTCTTAGTTGGAGGACTTTATGGTGTAGATTTAAATAATGGGGTGTTTTGCGGTGAAAGCATGTTTGCTAAAGAAAGTAATGCAAGTAAAGTTGGCTTTATTACATTTATACAAAACACTAATTACAAGTTAATAGATTGCCAAGTTTATACCCAACATCTTGAAAGTCTTGGGGCAGAAGATATTCCTCGAGTGGAGTTTTTATCTTATTTGAACCCAGTTAATTAAACCTCTTTATATCTAAAACAATTTATCTCATGGTCATTAACCATACCAGTGGCTTGCATATGGGCATAAATAACTGTTGATCCAACAAATTTAAAACCCCGCTTTTTTAAGTCTTTACTTAAGGTATCGCTTATGCTCGTTGTGGCAACGGCTTCTTTATGTGTTTTAAGTTTATTTTTTATAGGTTTTCCATCAACAAAAGCCCAACTGTATTTTGAAAAACTACCAAATTCTTTTTGTACTTCCATAAATGCTTTTGCATTGGTAATGGTCGCTTGTATTTTAAGTTTGTTTCTAATAATACCAGCATCTTGCATAAGAGAGTCAATTTTATCTTGTTGATAAGTGGCTATTTTTTTATAGTCAAAATTATCAAAGGCTTTTCTGAAATTTTCGCGCTTGCGTAAAATGGTAATCCAGCTTAAACCGGCTTGAAATGTTTCTAAAATTAAAAACTCAAATAAGGTATCATCATCATAAACAGGTACACCCCATTCTTGGTCATGATATGCTTCATATAAAGCATCACCTATACACCAACCACATTTATATTTTTCCATATTTAAAACTGTAAGTATTTATATAAAAGTATGACAAATATCATCTTAAATGAAACATCAAGATTGTAATTTTGTTTCATCAAATATAAAGATTATGAATTCAATTATTAAAGAAAGTTTAGATCGTAGCATGTCTTATCCAACATATAGAAGTCTTGTTAAAAGATTGGTTGAAGACAATTCAAATTCGGGTATTGAAAAAAGCGAAAGTTTGGCTGAGTTTACTAAACTTAATGATAAACGAATGAATCGTTGGGACAAAACCTTAAAAATTTCTGAAGAAGCTCAAAGTAAATTAAGCCATTTTGAAGATAATATTACTTGGATTGTTATTACAGAAAGTTGGTGTGGCGATGCTGCACATATTGTTCCGGTTTTATATAAAGTTGCCGAGCTTATAAATATTAATTTTAGAGTGGTTCTTAGAGATGAAAATTTAGAATTAATGGACATGTTTTTAACAAATGGAGCCAGTGCTGTGCCTAAATTAATTATGATTGATAATGTTACTGGAGAGGTTTTAAATACATATGGCCCAAGACCTACTGAGGCTACTCGTATGGTGCTAGATTACAAGGAAAAGCATGGTGTAATTACGGCTGAATTTAAAGAAGAATTGCAACATTGGTATAATAACAATAAAGGGCAAAATATTATTGAAGATTTAACCGAAATGCTTTGCAAACTAGAACCTAGTATTTGCCAACAAAGTTAAAGGTAATAGAGCCTAATTGAGATTTTTTACCAGGACTAGCGTTAAATTTAGCTTGTTTAGCATAATCTAAAGCACTTTCAATCAAGCACTCATTGGTTGAGGTTGATGAAGAGTTTACATACGTGTCTATAACCTTGCCTTGTTCATTAACAGTAATATTAATAACAATTGTTCCACCATCTTCACAGAGATAAATAGGTATTGGCAAGAATTCATCTGTTCTGTCAACTAATGAGTAGCGTATGGTGCTTTTTCTGTTTGAACTTTCAGAGGCTTCCTTTTTTTTGGTACGATTATTTAAAATGCTATTTACCTTTGAAAACGATGAGATTTCTTCATGATTTAAATCAGAAATATCATTATTGTTACTTGCAGATTCCTCAGAAAGATCTTGATTTTCATTAAATTCTGGTTTCACATAATCTTCTGGGGGTGCAATGGGTTTATAAGCTTCAGCAAAAGATTTTTCTTTTACCGTTTCATTAAAAGCCTTATTAGTTTCAGCTTTAGTGTTATTTAGCTTTTCTAAAGCTTCTAAAATTTTCACCTCTTCTTCAGTAAGTTCCTTCTCAGGCTCAACTTCATAATAACTTTCTGAAGCAAGTTCATTATGTTGATTTAATCTTAAATTAAAAACAGACATGACCACAGTTCCTGAAAGGAAAAAAGTTATAAGTAGGGCTTTATGTTGATTTGTTAGGTTCAAAATATCTAAACTTCATGTAAAATACATAGATATATACGGCAATTTAAGAGAAAAAGTTTAAAAAAACATAAATTCTAAGAAAATAGAGACACTTGATAGGCCTTCGAGTGTTTTATAACCAAAACGTTTTCTAGTATACTCCAAGCCAATTAATATAGAATTGTTTTTATCATTTATACCTCCTTGAATGCCAGTACCTACTTTAAAAACGTTGCCTTTTTCAAAAGAGTTTCCCATTTTAAGAAGTGTTCCGTACCCAGTTCGAACAAATAAATTGACATCTTTATCAACACTTGAATTATGTTGAAGGTTTAAATAAGCTGGAAAAAAATGAAGGCCTTGTTTTGAATGATAATCATATTCAAAGTTTAAACCAATGGATGTGCGTTTATCAAACTGATAACCAAAAGTATTGTTTACAAATAATGCACTAGGAATAAAAAATGTTTCATCGTCATGCCCTTCTTCTCCATAGTCGTCATTTACCGCTAGAGTTGTAGCCAAGGAAAATTTATAAAAGAAACCATTTGATTTTTCTTCTGGTGTTTGAGAAAAAGAATAAAATGTTATAAATGAAAGAAAAAGCAATGATGAGAAAGGAACTTTCATAAACTTTCATTTTATATTATTTAAATAAATTTAAGTCAAAAATTAATATGAAGTTAAATTTGTAATGAAACTTTCAACCGAAATGGCATTTACTACATTAAAATCTCCAATTTTAGTGCGTCTTAAAGCTGATAAATGAGCTCCCGATTTAAGTGCTTTTCCAAAATCATGAGCTAATGATCTGATGTATGTGCCTTTGCTACAAACAATTCTGAAGTCTACTTGATGACCATTAATTTTGGTGATTTCAAACTCTTGAATAGTTATTTTCCTTGATTTAATTTCAACCTGTTCTCCCGCTCTTGCAAATTGATACAACCGTTTTCCATCTTGTTTTAAAGCAGAAAATACGGGTGGAATTTGATCAATCTCTCCAGTAAATTGCTTGGTGGTTTTATGGATTAAATCTTCAGAGATATGTTCTGTAGAAAATGTTTCGCTTATTTCAGTTTCTAAATCATAGGAAGGCGTTGTGCTACCCAAAACCAATGTGCCAGTATATTCTTTAATCTGCCCTTGAAAAGAGTCTATTTGCTTAGTCATTTTGCCTGTGCAAAGCACTAATAAACCTGTTGCCAATGGATCTAATGTGCCTGCGTGGCCAACCTTAATGTTTTTAATGTTGAAGTTTTTTTTAATTTCATAACGTAGTTTGTTTACCACTTGAAATGAGGTCCAATGTAAAGGTTTATCAATTAATAAAACTTGACCAGAAAGATAATCTTCTGCAGCTAACATTATATAGTTGTTAAAGGATAAATAAAGAAATGGATAACCAATAATGCAATTCCTAAAACAATGCGGTAATAACCAAAAATTTTAAAACCTCTTTTACTTAAATAATCTATAAAAGATTTAATAGCTATTAAAGCCACAATAAAAGCCACAACATTGCCAATAATTAAATAATTAATTTGGTTACTACTAAGCTCAAAACCAGCTTGATAATAATCGTATAATTTTTTAGCTGTTGCACCAAACATGGTTGGTACCGCTAAGAAAAATGAAAATTCGGCAGCCGTTTTACGGTTTAATTTTTGAGTCATTCCTCCAATAATACTAGCGCCACTACGTGAAGTTCCAGGAATCATGGCTAAACATTGAAAAAAACCTATTTTTAAAGCGGTGAGATAACTTATTTTAGTGTGAGCTTCAGGATTGTTTTCATCAAACTCTTCATTAGATTTAAACCAATCATCAACTTTTAATAAAACAAAACCTCCAATAATTAATAAAATAGCAACAATTATAGGGCTTTCCAATAATTCGTCAATAATATCATTTAATAATAAGCCTAAAACAACAGCTGGAATAAAAGCTACCAATAGTTTGAAGTAAAAATCTAAACTTTGAAAAAAACGCTTCCAATACAATACTAAAACTGATAAAATGGCTCCTAGTTGAATAACGATTGTAAATAGTTTTGTAAAGTCATCACCTGCAATTTTCATAAGTGATGAGGCAATTATCATATGGCCAGTTGACGAAATAGGAAGGTACTCTGTAATACCTTCAATAATTGCTAAAATAATGGCTTCAATACTAGACATTATTCTTGTTAGGATTCAATAAAATAGCATAAATCTGAATTCCAAAACCAATAAGAACAAGCATTGGTGCCAATCTAATACGTCTAAAATTAAATATTTCAGGATTAAAAACATTAGGGTCATCACTTCCGCCACCAGACATTAAAATAAAACCAAGG
This sequence comes from Flavobacteriaceae bacterium UBA6231, assembly GCA_002441545.1. Lineage (GTDB taxonomy): Bacteria > Bacteroidota > Bacteroidia > Flavobacteriales > Flavobacteriaceae > Yeosuana. Next base: position 9,941 of record DJWL01000133.1, read on the forward strand.
GCAATACAGGCAATGCCTATAAACATAAATTTATAATTTTTCTTTCCAAAAATAAATACGCTTCCTGAAGCTTCTTTACGTTTTTTCTCTCCCATAATTAGGTCTTGATTTTTAAAATAATGGTTACAAAGTAAAAGATTTATTTAAAAAACTGAGTTAATAATATGTAAAATAATAATTTTTAAAAATTAATTTTAATAATATAATTGATCTGTTTTCAAATTTAAAAAGCGTTGTGTTGCAATATGGGTGCTAATCCAAGTGATTATGATTCCTAAAGTAAATACAAAAATAAATAATATTGCTACTAACACAGGATTGCTTAATAGCTCTAATTCTGGAAAGGTCTTATTCATATAATATAGTACTATTGCCATTCCAATTAGGGCTAAAAAGCCGCCAATAATTCCTAAACGAACACTTTTCCAAACGAAAGGTCTTCTAATAAATTGTTTTGTTGCCCCAACCATTTGCATGGTTTTAATTGTGAAACGTTTAGAATAAACGGCAAGTCTAATGGAACTATTAATTAGTAAAACGGCTATTAAAGTAAATATACCGCTGATTACCAAAACCCAAAAACTTATTTTTTTAACATTATTATTCATTAAGGTAACCAAGTCATTATCATAAGTTACTTCGTCAACAAAGTTTTTACTTAAAGCTTCTTCTGAAATTTTTTGTAATTGATCAGAAGTCACAAAATCAGCTTTTAAATGAACATCAATGCTATTTTGAAGTGGATTATACCCTACGAAATCCATAAAATCTTCACCATTTTCGGCTTTCATAAACTCAGCAGCTTGCTCTTTTGAAACATATTCAGTGGTTTTTACATAATCTGCCATTGCCAAACTTTTTTCAAGTTGTTTGGTTTCAACATCTTTGGCAGTATCTTTCAAATAAATGGTCAAAACCACCTGCTCTTTAAAATGATCAGAGACTTTTTTGGCATTAAGCACTAGCATGCCTAACAAGCCTAATAAAAATAAAACCAAAGCAATACTTAATACTACTGAAAAATAGGATGAAATAAGTCGGCGCTTTTGATGATTTTCAAATGATAAACTCATAAAAATGGATTAATGATGTAAAAATAATAAAGTATATTTAAACTCTATTTATATAAACTAAAACATATGAACATTGTTGTAATTGGAGCTGGTGGAGTAGGTGGTTATTTTGGAGGAAAATTAGCTAAAGCTGGTTTTGATGTTACTTTTATAGCCAGAGGAAAACATTTAGATGCCATAAAAAACAATGGATTGCAAGTAAAAAGTATTTTAGGAGATTTTACTGTATACCCAAAAGTAACAGATGTTATTAATGATATAAAAAATCCTGATCTTATTATTTTAGGTGTTAAATCATGGCAAGTTATAGAGGTTGCAAAACAACTAAAAGGTGTTATTGCAAAAAACACCATGGTATTGCCACTTCAAAATGGAGCTGACAATGCTGATAAGTTACTTTCAATTTTACCAAAAGAAAATGTTTTGGCAGGCCTGTGTAAAATTGTTAGTAAGGTTAAGGCTCCAGGAATTATTAACCATTTTACTTTTGAGCCCGAGATTGTTTTTGGAGAATATGATAACAAAAAAACAAATCGCGTTCAGCAATTAAAAACTGTGTTTGATAAAGCTGAATTTAAAAATACTCTTTCAGAAGATATTCATTTAGACATTTGGAGAAAATTTCTGTTTATAGGAACTATAAGTGGCATTGGTGCATTAACAAGAGCTGTTTTTGGTGTAATGAGAGAACATATAGGAATTAGAAATATAATTTATAATACAGCCAATGAAATGGTTGCTATTGCAAACGCCAAAGGCATTGGGTTAACCGAGCAGGATGTTGAAAAAACTGTAAAAGTTATTGATAGTTTAGATTATAATACAACAGCATCTATGCAACGCGATGTCATGGAAGGTAAACCAAGCGAATTAGAAAATTTTAACGGCTATATTGTAGCACAAGGAAAGTTATTAGGAATTGAAACTCCAACAAATGCGTTTATTTATAATTGTTTAATTCCACAAGAAGAAAAAGCAAGAAGTTAATTCATTCTCTTTTCTTTTTTACTTACTAAATACACTCCAAAAACAACAAGCAAACAACTCACTATTTTAACAAGATTAATATCTTGTATATACTGTTTTTGTGAAAAAAATTCAGCATAAATAGTTACCATTATAAAACTTATTAATGGCTGCAAATAAATATAGCTACTGGTAACAGAAGGCGATACATAATTTAAAGAGTAAATATTAAATAAGTATGCAAAAAAGGTTGTAAATAATACAACAAAGGCAACAACCAAATAGGTGTTTAATGTAAAAGCAGCAAAATTAGTATTCATAAAGTCGTTAATTCCAAATGGAAATGTAAACAAGAAACCAAATAAAAATACCCAGCTAATAACAGTAATAGCCTTATATTTTTTCATAAGAGGTTTTACAAATACAAGGTAAAGTCCATAACTAGTGGCATTAAGAAAAATAAAAAGGTTTCCAAGAAGTGAGCTAGAACCGGCAACTTTACTTCCATATAAAATTAATGTTATTGCACCGATACCACCAATAATAATTCCCAGTAATTTGTTTTTAGTAATGTGTTCTTTTAGTAGCAAAGCACTAAAAACGAGCACAATAACAGG
>DJWL01000133.1:12635-13890 GCA_002441545.1 Flavobacteriaceae bacterium UBA6231
AAAGGTTTTTAAAATCCAAAACAAAGGTGTTGCAAAAAGTAATCGTATAAACACAAATGATGATGGCCCAATTTTATCAGGCATAATCCCTTTAGCTATAATATAATTTACGCCATAAATTAGGTTGGCTCCAAGTAATGCTAAATGTGCTTTATATGTGTTTTTGTTCAACTTTTTTTGTTTTAAGGGGCTAAAGTAATTGATAATACAATAATATCTCTTGTTTTGTAAAACAAAGGCAACTATTTATTAAGCTCTAAAGGTTTTACAGTTTGTTTATAAAGCGTAAATTTGCGCTTTAAATTTCGTCATTACGAGGAGTGAAACTAGCTTGTGCTGAGCGTAGTCGAAGTATGGTAATCTTCTAAAATTCACAGATTGCTTCACTTTGTTCGCAATGACGTTAATATTTTTATTGTATAATGAAGTATCATTTTAATGAGATAGAAGCCAAATGGCAAAAATATTGGGCAGAGAACCAAACGTTTAAAGCTGAAAATAAATCGGATAAACCTAAGTTTTATGTGTTAGATATGTTTCCTTATCCAAGTGGTGCAGGTTTACATGTTGGACATCCGTTAGGATATATTGCTTCCGATATTTATGCGCGTTACAAACGTCATCAAGGGTTTAATGTATTGCATCCGCAAGGGTATGATAGTTTTGGTTTGCCTGCAGAACAGTACGCTATTCAAACAGGGCAACATCCGGCATTAACTACCGAAGAAAATATTAAAACGTATCGTCGTCAATTAGATCAAATTGGGTTTTCATTTGACTGGTCTCGTGAGGTTCGCACGTCCGATCCAAGTTACTATAAATGGACACAGTGGATTTTCATTCAGTTATTCAATTCTTGGTATAATAAGGATACTGATAAAGCAGAAGATATCTCAACTTTAGAAACCATTTTTTCTTCTGAAGGAAATGCAAAGGTCAATGCTTTTTGTGATGATAATATAGAACCATTTTCTGCTGAAGATTGGAACACTTTTGATTCTGTTAAAAAACAACAAATATTATTACAATATAGACTTACTTATTTAGCTGAAACTGAAGTTAACTGGTGCCCTGCTTTAGGAACTGTGTTAGCGAACGATGAAATCGTAAATGGTGTTTCCGAACGTGGAGGTCATTCGGTTATTAGAAAAAAAATGACCCAATGGAGTATGCGTATTTCGGCGTATGCAGAACGTTTATTGCAAGGGTTGGAAAAAATAGATTGGACAGATTCACTTAAAGAAAGCCAACGCAA
>DJWL01000129.1 GCA_002441545.1 Flavobacteriaceae bacterium UBA6231
GCATTAGATAAGAATGACCCAACTCCAGAAGATGCTCAAACAGATTTTACGGTTGGTGTTATTGGAACTATTGAAAATGAAGGCAGTTACGATAGACCGCCAGGTATAGAGCCCGAAGAATTATATAACAACAATACCGTTGTTGAGCAAAATGAACAATCATTGGTTGTAAATGTTTGTAATCTTGAAACAAATGATTCTAAAGCAGTTTATAAAAATATCAATATTGATATGCGTCAATTTAAACGTTTAAGAATGTTTATGCATGCAGAAGAAGTTGAAACGGGTACTTTAGGAAATAATGATTTAGTTGGGTTTATAAGAATGGGTAATGATTTAACCGAAAATTATTATCAAATAGAAATTCCGTTGCAGGTATCTACGGGAATTTCAAGAGATGAACTGTGGCCCAAAGACAATGAAATTAATTTACCACTTGATGTATTGGCACAAATAAAAGCTATAGGAATTTCAGATGGAAGCTTATCAAATGAAGACCCCACTTTTTATGATGTTATTAACGGTGAAGCTGTTCCTGTAGTTGGAGATCAATATTCAAATTATGTAGCTGGACAACACAGAATTGCAATTAAGGGAAATCCAAATTTTGGAGATATCAGAACGTTAATGGTTGGGCTAAAAAATGGTACAACCGATAGTGATGTTTGTGGTAACGTTTGGTTTAATGAATTGCGTTTGTCTGATATGGATAATGAAGGTGGTTGGGCAGCCGTAGTAAGTATGGATGCCAACTTTGCAGATTTTATGAATATTAGTGCAACAGGAAGGCAAAGTACTTCTGGTTTTGGTTCGTTAGAGCAAGGTCCAAGCCAACGTAATCTTGAGGATGTAAAACAATATGATGTTGTAACCAATGTTAATGTTGGGCAGTTATTACCAAAAAAATGGGGCATTCAAATACCATTTAATTATGGTCAAGGTGAAGAGCTCATTACGCCTAAATATGATCAATATTATAAAGATTTAACTTTAGATTCAAGATTGGCTGTTGCTAATTCAAATGCCGAAAAAGAGCAGATAAAAGAGCAATCGGAAGATTATACTAAAAGACAAAGTATTAATTTTATAGGGGTTAGAAAAAACAGAACGACTGAGAAAAAACCTCGTTTCTATGATGTTGAAAACCTTACGCTTAACTACTCCTATAACAAAGTAGAACACAGAGATTTTGAAATTGAGAATTCAGTAAATAAAAATGTTAGAGCAGGAGCAAATTATGCTTTTAATTTCAACCCAATAACTATTGAGCCTTTTAAGAAAAACGATTCGTTGTTTACAGGGAAATATTGGAAAATTTTAAAAGACTTTAATTTTAACTTATTACCAACAAGTTTTACGGTTAATACAGATATTAATAGACAGTTTAATAGTCAAAAGTTTAGAGATACAGAATTAGGTGGAAACAACATAGCTATTGAAGAATTATTCAGAAGAAATTACACGTTCGATTTTCAATACACCATTAATTTTAATTTAACTAAAGCACTTCAGTTAAACTTTTCAGCTTCAAACAATAATATAGTAAGAAACTATTTTAAAGATGGAATTATTAATGGTGAGCAAGACCCAACACTAGATGTTTGGGATGGTTTTTTTGATTTTGGAGATCCTAACAGACAGTTCCAACAATTAGGAATCACCTATGAATTGCCTTTAAATAAAATTCCAACGTTTAGTTTTATTAACGCAACGTATCAATACAGTGGAGACTTCCAATGGCAAAAAGGTTCAGATTTATATGGTAATTTAGAATTAGATGGGCAAACCTATGATTTAGGAAACACTATTCAAAATGCCAATACACATAATCTTAATACAACTTTAGATATGAACAAGTTGTATAAATATATTGGCTTAACAAAAAAACCAATTTCAACGGTTAGAGCTAGAGCCACAGGAACACCTCCAGGAGCAAATGGAGTAAACACAAATCAAGCAAAAAGTAAAAATAAAGGAACCACCAAATTGTTAAATGTTGGTGTTGATATATTAACTACCATTAAAAGAATTCAGGTTAATTATTCAGAAAATAATGGATCTTTTTTACCAGGCTATACACAAACACCAGGTTTTATAGGTACCACAAAACCTACTTTAGGATACACTTTTGGTAGCCAAAGTGATATAAGATATTTAGCTGCACGAAATGGCTGGTTAACAGTTTTTCCGGAATTTAACCAACAATATACAGAGACTAATAACAAACAACTTGATGTGTCTGCAAGTTTAGAACCAGTTAATGATTTTAAAATTGATGTTATTGGTAACAGAACATATTATGAAAACTATACCGAAAACTACAGGGTAAACAATGTTGGAGGAGCATATGAGTATGAATCATTAACACCAAATACGTTTGGGAATTTTAATATTTCAACAATTTTAATTAAAACAGCATTTAGCACTAGTGATGAAACCATGTCTGAAGCATTTAATGACTTTAGATCAAACAGAATTAAAGTAGCCCAACGATTAGCTTTAGAAAAAGGAGTTGATTTAAATAATCCAGATAATATTGATGATAATGGTTATCCAAAAGGTTTTGGTAAAAACAGCCAAGCTGTTTTAATTCCATCATTTTTGGCTGCATATTCTGGTCAAGATGTAAGCAAGATTAAAACTTCTGCATTCAGAGATGTACCAATACCTAACTGGGACATAAAATATACTGGTTTTATGAAGTATAACTGGTTTAAAAAACGATTTAAACGTTTCTCTTTATCACATGGATATCGTTCAAACTATACCATAAACCAATTTAGATCAAACTTAGATTATAATACTATAGATTATTCAGTAGATTATGATAATCAACCAAATAATGTTCTGGATCAATCTGGAAATTATAAAAATCAAACCTTGTTTAGTAATATTAACTTAACAGAAATGTTTAGCCCACTTATTAGAGTTGATTTTGAAATGAAAAACTCAGTTAAAATTTTAGCTGAAATTAAAAAAGACCGCTTACTATCGCTTAGTTTTGATAATAACTTAATGACAGAAATTCAAGGAAAAGAGTATGTTTTAGGCTTGGGTTATCGTATTAAAGATGTTAGAATAAAATCCAATTTAGCTGGGCCTAAGAAGCGTATTGTAAGCGATTTAAATATGAAGGCAGATGTTTCTGTAAGAGATAATAAAACGATTATAAGGTATTTAGATTTAGAAAATAATCAGGTAACTTCTGGTCAAACTATTTGGGGTTTGAAATATTCAGCCGATTATTCATTCAGTAAAAACTTAACGGGCATTTTCTATTTTGATTATACATTTTCAGAATATGCCATTTCAACAGCATTTCCTCAAACAACAATTAGGTCTGGATTTACACTCAGATATAATTTCGGGAATTAACATACAAAGTATTTGAATTTAAGATTTGAATAAATACATTTGCCAAAAACTAATTTAAAAATAAAATGAACATTCCATCAGAATTAAAATATACTAAAGACCATGAATGGGTTAGTATTGAAGGTGATATAGCAACTGTAGGTATTACACATTTCGCTCAAGGAGAATTAGGCGATATTGTTTATGTTGAAGTTGAAACAGTAGATGAAACATTAGAGGCCGAGGAAATATTTGGAACAGTAGAAGCTGTTAAAACGGTTTCAGACTTGTTTTTACCTATGTCTGGTGAAATTATTGAATTTAACAAAGTGTTGGAAGATGAACCTGAAAAGGTGAATTCAGATCCTTATGGAGAAGGTTGGATGATTAAATTAAAATGTTCTGATATTTCACAGTTTGATGACCTTTTATCAGCTGAAGATTATAAAACATTAATAGGTGCGTAAAACCTATTCTTTTTTACTTGTTATTTTATATTCAATTGCACTAACGGTAATTTGCTTAGTGAAGTTTGAAGGTTTAAATGAGGCGGGAATACCTTTTGCAGACAAAATATTTCACGTTTTATCCTATGTTGTTTTAACTTTTTTATGGTACAACACATTACGTAACAAGTTTAAATTTAGTAAATCAAAGTCCTTAATTTACGCTATTATTATATCCATTTTTTTTGGTATAATTATTGAGGTACTGCAAGGAGAACTTACTGCATACAGGTCGGCAGACATCTATGATGTGACAGCAAATAGCCTGGGAGTTATGTTAACGGCTGTTGTAATAGGAATAAAAAACAAATACTTATTAAAATAATATAAAGGTTTGTTTTTTTGGCAAATAAATAGTTATTTTAGCAATCTACAAAAACAATTAAAAATGGAACTTAAGAAAAATCCTAAAGCAAATGTTGGACGTAACAGTTCACTTTATTTCGCAATTGGTTTAGCTTTAATGTTGTTTCTTACAAATTATGCTATCAATTACAAGACTTATGATAAGTCAGCAATAGATATAGGTCAGTTGAATTTAGACCAAGAATTGGAAGAAGAAATCCCTATTACTGAGCAAATTCAAACACCACCACCACCACCACCACCACCTGCAGCACCAGAACAGATTTCTGTAGTTGAGGATGAGGAAGAAGTTGTAGAAACGGTTATTGAGTCTACTGAATCTAACCAAGAGCAAGAAATTGTTAAAGTAGAAGATGTTACTGTTGAAGAGGTAGAAGAAGATGAAGAAGTACCTTTTGCAGTTATTGAAAATGTACCAGTATTCCCAGGTTGTGAATCTGGAAATAATGACGCCAAGAAAAAATGTATGTCAGATAAAATAGCTGCATTTGTAAATAAAAAATTTAATACAGAGTTAGCTAGCGAATTAGGTTTAACAGGAAGACAACGTATTAATGTTATTTTTAAAATAGACAAAACAGGAAACATCACAGGTATTCGTGCAAGAGCTCCACACCCAGGTTTAGAAAAAGAAGCTGCTAGAGTTATTGGTTTGCTTCCTCAAATGAAGCCAGGAAAACAACGTGGTAAGCCAGTTACTGTTCCATATTCATTACCAATTGTGTTCCAAGTTCAAGAATAATTTTTATCTGTTTTAAAACAGAAATTAATAAACATAAAATCCCGTTGCAAGTTTTGTAACGGGATTTCTTTTTTGGTATGCTTATTGTAATTTTATCATAATATTAACAATTAATCGAATTATATTATGAAAATTCTAAAGAAAAATCACGAGCTCATTCGCCAAAATGAGCAAAGCGTGAAAAAATCGCAAAAGCACGATGCAAATTTACAAAAAAACTCAACGATGTACTTTCAAGTTGGGTTAATTGTCGTTTTATTGGTAGTCCATGGGTTGTTTGAAATGAAGTTTGAAACTACAATTCCAAATTATTCTAATCCTTTACCACTAGATGAGCCACTTTATGTAGATATACCTGTAATTAAGCCAGAAACACCATCTAAAGAAAAACCTATTGTGCAAAAGAGAAGTAAGAGTAATGATTTCAAAGAGGTTCCTGATGAAGCACCTATGAATCCTTTTGTTGATGTTGATGAACCCACATCAACTTTAGATATTAATCCTCCAATTGAAACAGGTTCTATTAATGTTATCCCTTTACCACCAGATGACGATTTTGAATTTATAAGGGTTGAGCAAGTTCCTATTTATCCGGGTTGTGAAAAGGCAAAGAATAATGATGAAAGAAAAGAATGTATGTCTGATAAAATTAATAAACTTATTCAAAAAAAATTTAATGGAAACATTGCTTCTTAATATGGCTTAACTGGTTTGCAAAGAATTAGCGTTGTATTTAAAATTGACAAAACCGGACATGTAACAGATATCAAAACACTTGCACCTCACCCAAAATTACAAGAAGAAGCAGAACGAGTTGTTAATATAATTCCTGATATGCAACCTGGAAAACAAAGAAACATTCCTGTTGGTGTGATTTATTCTTTACCTATAATTTTTAAGATTCAGAATTAAAAAGCATAATTATAGTTTTTAAAACCCATTATCTTTAATTGATTAATGGGTTTTTTAATTACAGCATTATTAAAAATATAGTATCTTTCTGCTTTAAATCAAATCATTAAAAAATTTCATGAAGCAATACATTGTTCTACTCCTACTTTTAGTTCAATATAGCCTATTTTCTCAAGAGAATATTTTTTTTGAAAGACCGCCACTTTTTCCAAATTGTGAAGAAGTTGCTTTAGAGTCTCAACAACATTGTTTTGATCAAAAAGTATTTCAATTAATTTCTGAGAATTTTAAAGTTCCACAGAAAGTTGTAGATGATAATTACAAAGGGAATGTTATTGTCTTGTTTGAAGTAGATACTACAGGTCTGTTTAAAGTGATTTATGTTGATGCTATGTATGATGAATTGAAAACTGAAGCTAGAAGTGTTTTTTCAAAGTTTCCAAAAATAAAACCAGGAACTTATAACGGAAATTCAACCTACAAACAATACTCTATTGAAATTAAAATTCCGTTAGAAATTCAAAACACCAAAACAAATGATTTAAAAAAGGAATCTGAAATTTCTAAGTTAGAGATTGAAGCAAAATCAGAGTTTGATAAAGTCAATAATTCTCTGGTTACTTTTGAAGATAAAACATATTCAAGTCAGTTAAACATTCCTTTTACGCATTTTGATTATTCAAAGTTTGATAGAAATATAAATTTGATTGGCACGAATAGTCATACTGCTTCAAAGCCGTTTTTATATGAAGATGTTTCAAGATATTATGATTTTAAAGCAGAAAACGAGAAGTTAAAAAAAGAAGCAATAACATGGGCAGGCAAAAAACTGTGGAATGAACATTTAGTACAATTACAAGGAAAAGATTATTGGTTTACAATAGATCCAATTTTTGATTTAGAAGTTGGAAAAGATTTTGATGCAGATTTCAATACCACTTATAATAACACTAGAGGAATTTTAGTGCGCGGTGGATTGGGAAAAAACTTTAATTTCTACACCTCGGTTTTTGAAAGTCAAGGGAGATTTGCTCAATACGTTAACGACTATGCTGAGAGTTTAAAAGCGTATGGTCCAGATCCAGCAATAATTCCTGGCCGTGGCATTGGAAAACGTTTTAAAACAGATTCTTATGATTACCCTGTTGCTGAAGCTTATTTATCATACTCGCCAGCAAAATTTATTAATATACAGTTTGGTCATGGTAAAAACTTTATTGGCGATGGGTATAGATCTTTGTTTTTAAGTGACGTTGCTAGCCCACACCCATTTTTAAAATTGAATACTAAGTTTTGGAAAATTAAATACACCAATACTTGGATGTGGTTAAAAGATGTCCAGCCAGAAGCCACTGTTGATGCGGCTTTTTTAACCAAATTTATGGCTAATCATTATTTAAGTTGGAATGTTTCTAAGCGTTTAAATGTTGGGCTTTTTGAATCTGTAATATGGACTAATTCTAACAACAGAGGTTTTGATGTTAATTATTTAAACCCTATTATTTTCTATAGAGCTATTGAATTTGAAACCGGACAAGGAGCAGGGAATGCTATTGTTGGTGCCTCTGGAAAATATAAAGTGAATGATAACATCAATGTTTATAGCCAATTTATATTAGATGAGTTTTCGTTAAGTGACGTAAAAGCTGGAGACAAAGGTTGGAAAAATAAATTTGGATACCAATTAGGTGTGAAATATTTCAATGCTTTTGAAGTAGATAATTTATTGCTTCAATTTGAATATAACCACGTAAGACCATATACCTATTCACATAATACCATTGTCCTTAATTATGGACACAACAACCAATCTATGGCGCATCTTTGGGGATCAAATTTTAGTGAAGCCATTATTATTGGACGTTACCATTATAAGCGTTGGTTTGGCGATGCCAAACTGATTTTTGGAGTTCGAGGATTTGATTATAATGATGGAACAGACAGTTTTAGTTATGGTGGTGACATCTACAGAAATTATAATGACAGACCTTTTGATTCTGGTGTTGAAGTAGGACAGGGCAATAAAACCAGTTCGTTTTATGCTAATTTACAAACGGGATATGTAATCAATCCTGCATCTAATTTGAAAATATTTGCAGATATTACTTTTAGAAATTTTAATCCAGACGTTGAAACGGTTTCAACTTTTAAAACTAATACGGTTTGGTTTAATATTGGTTTACGAACTGATTTATTTAATTGGTATTTTGATTTTTAAAATCAGAAAATCTTTTATTGAAGATTGAGGTGCATAAATTTAGTAATAAATAGTATTGGTAAAATTCTTTAATAAAGTATCTTTGCACTCTCAAATATAGGCCATCAAGCAAATAACACATTGAACAAGATAAATTCTGTAAAGACTCATACTTTAATATCTGATTTTAAAGAAATTACCAAAATGCGTTTAGCATTAAGTGTGGTATTTTCTTCACTTGCAGGATATTTACTTGGAGTTGACACGATTGATATTAAAACATTAGTTTTATTAGCATTTGGTGGTTATTTTATGGTAGGAGCTTCTAATGCTTTTAATCAAATTATTGAAAAAGATTTAGATGCTTTGATGGATAGAACCAAAGACAGGCCAATTCCTGCCGGGAGAATGTCTGTAAACTCTGCTTTTATCATTGCTTCAATCTTTACTCTACTAGGAATTATAATTCTTTATACAATAAACAGGCAAACAGCCATGTTTGGTGCCATTTCCATTTTTATATATACAAGTGTTTATACACCTTTAAAAACAAAAACACCTTTATCGGTATTTGTGGGAGCCATTCCAGGAGCTATACCTTTTATGTTAGGTTGGGTTGCTGCAACTAATGATTTTGGTATTGAACCAGGAACCTTGTTTGCTTTGCAATTTTTTTGGCAATTCCCTCATTTTTGGTCTATAGGATGGTTTTTATTTGAAGATTATAAAAAAGGAGGATTTTTTATGCTTCCAACTGGAAAACAAGATAAAGGAACTGCTGTACAAGTAATTATGTATACCATTTGGACTGTTTTGGTGTCTATAATTCCTGTGTTTGGCTTTACAGGAAAATTGCATTTGTCAATTGTTTCTGCTTGTGTTGTATTTATACTTGGATTAGGAATGTTGTTTTACTCAATTCAGTTATTTAAAAAAATGACTACTAAGGCAGCGAAACAACTTATGTTAGCAAGTGTTTCCTACATAACACTTGTTCAAATTGTATATGTTATTGATAAATTTATAAGATAGCCATGGATTTAACACAGGGTACCACAGAAGAAAAAAATAAAAGAGCAAAAAAAATGATGCTTTGGTTTGCTATCATTTCACTCATCATGTCTTTTGCAGCATGGACCAGTGCTTTTATAGTGAGTAGTTCTAGACCAGATTGGTTGAAAGATTTTCAATTACCTAATGCTTTTATAATTAGTACGGTTATAATTATTTTAAGCAGTTTATCTTTTATTCTTGCCAAAAGAAGCTTAAAAACAAACAATGGAAAAGCAACAACACTTTGGTTGTTTATTACATTGGTTTTAGGAATTATTTTTATTTATAATCAATTTGTAGGATTTAAACAGATTATTGATTTAGGATATAATTTTACTGGTCCAACAAGTAATGTTACTATGTCCTATATATATTTAATAGCTATGGTTCATATTTTACACGTTGTTGTGGGTCTAATTTGCTTACTGGTAGTAATTTATAATCATTTTAAACAAAAGTATAATTCGGTAAATATGCTTGGTTTTGAATTAGCTGCAACATTTTGGCATTTTATTGATATACTTTGGATTTATCTCTTTTTGTTTTTATATTTTGTGAGATAAATTATTCTAGTGATTTTTCATAAATCTTTTTATTAAATTCACTTTTTTTATGTGTTTTTTGAATTTTAGACGTGTATATTTCGCTAGATAAATAAATTGATTATTTTTGTGCAACTTTTATTAAACAACCAATATATATGAGTACTACAGTTGTAACTACTGGAACAGAAGGTAAAACTTGGGGAGGCGGCAATGAGCCTTTAAAAGCAAGTTACGGTAAAATGATGATGTGGTTTTTCATTGTTTCAGATGCTTTAACCTTTTCAGGATTTTTGGCAGCCTATGGCTTTTCAAGATTTAAGTTTATAGAAACTTGGCCAATAGCCGATGAAGTATTTACACACGTACCTTTTTTACATGGGCAAAACTTACCTATGATATATGTGGCTTTTATGACGTTTGTCTTAATTATGTCATCAGTAACAATGGTATTAGCTGTTGATGCTGGCCATCATTTAAATAAGGCTAAAGTGACCTTATATATGTTTTTAACCATCATTGGAGGTTTAATATTCGTTGGATCTCAAGCATGGGAATGGGCTACATTTATTAAAGGTGACTATGGTGCAATTCAAACAAAAGGCGGAAATATTTTACAGTTTGTTGATACCGACGGTCATCGTGTAGCTTTAAGAGACTTTGTTGTTGCTGGTGAAAATGAAAGAGCAGCACATGAACGTAAAAATGGATTATGGTTTGTTAGTGAAGGTGCTTTGCCAACATATACGGTTGAAGAAGTTATTCATGGATTAGAATCTCATCCTAATGTTTTAGTGAGAACTCAAGATATTAATGAACATGGACACAAAACAGTCCTTTCAAGAGAAGAATCATTAAAACAAATTAAAACTAACGGAAGACATGTTGTTGAAGGAGCTAATTTGCATGTCAATGAATATGGGTCACCGTTATTTGCAGACTTTTTCTTTTTTATAACAGGCTTCCATGGATTCCACGTATTTTCTGGTGTAATTATCAATATCATTATTTTCTTTAATGTTATTTTAGGAACTTACGAAAAGCGTAAAAGCTATGAAATGGTTGAAAAAGTTGGATTGTACTGGCACTTTGTAGACTTAGTTTGGGTATTTGTATTTACATTCTTCTACCTAGTTTAATTGAATTAATATTATTATAAAATGGCACACGCACATAAATTAGAAATATTAAGAGGTTTAATAAAATTTAAATCTAATACTCAAAAAATTTGGGGTGTTTTAATATTACTTAGTATCATTACTTCTGTTGAAGTTGTATTAGGTATAGAAAAACCCGAAGCTTTAATGGGACATGTTTTAGGGATGAAAATCTTAAACTGGATTTTCATTATTCTAACCATTGCAAAAGCCTATTATATCACTTGGGATTTTATGCATATGAGAGACGAAACATCAAGTTTAAGACGTATGGTGGTTTGGACCGCAATTTTCTTGATTTTATACTTAGTATTTATTTTATTGCAAGAAGGAGGATATATTCAAGATGTTTATTCAGCAGGATTTCTTAAAAAAGATTTTTAGATCAAACAATAATACTGTGTTAAAAGATACATGAAAGGTGGTTTATTAAACCACCTTTTTTTATTTTTGCATTTCAATAATTTAAGCATTTTTAAGTGGATTTTAAAAAAGTTAAACGCTATGTGGTTTTAGGAATATTATTCTTTCTTCCTGTAACTTTTTTGTTGTTTTTGTATCCTGCAACACATAATTACACACCACTTGATATTGTTAATGATTCGGTTTTAGATTTAGAAGCGTTTAAATCTGATAATGGTGAAAAAATCCTGCTAAAAGATCATATTACGATATTAGGTTTTTTAGGAGAAAATCCTATAGATAATGTTATAGCAGCTTCCAATTTAAAAGAGTTGGTGTATGATAAATTTAAAGGATTTAAAAAATTTCAAATGGTCATAGTGGTTCCTGAAGGAACGCAAGAAGCCGTTGAAAAACTTATAAAGGAAATTAATTCTTATGAAGATATCAGGTTTTGGCATTTTGTATATGGTGAACCTGATGCTATTCAAAAGGTTTATAATAGTTTGAAGAGCAATTCAAATCTTAATTCTAGTTTGGCCACTAATTCTGTTTTTATAGTTGATAAAGATTTAAGTCAACGTGGACGAATTGATGACAGAACAGACAACGAAATAGTAAAAAACAAAACCATATATAGTTTAAATTCGTACGATTGTATTGAAGTAGCAGAAATAAAAAATAAGATGAGTGAGGATATGCGTATTTTATTTACTGAATACAGACAAAAAAGAAAAGGTGATTTTGACTCTACTACAAGAAGAGCTAATGATTTAAAAGAACATCATGAAGAAAACTAATTATTCTTACATAGGTATTTCATTTATCATTTTAGTTTTTGGAATTTATTTTATTCCAAAAATTATTGATAGAATAACTAACAATGATACTGTTAGAAATGATGGTGGAACAAAAATTAATACTAATATTTCTAAAAAAGCAGTTTCAGATTTAGCTTTTATAGAAATTAATGGAGAACCTAAAAAAGTGCCAGCTTTTAGTTTTATAAATCAAAATGGCAAAACCATAACAAACGAAGATTATAAAGGCAAGGTTTATGTAATTGAGTTCTTTTTTACAACTTGCCCAACTATTTGTCCAAGGATGAATGCAAACTTAATTCAAATACAAAATTCATTCACAGAATATAAAAATTTTGGAGTGGCTTCATTTACCATAAATCCAGATTATGATACGGTTGAAGTTTTAAAAGCCTATGCAGATAAGTATGGTGTTACAAATCCTAATTGGAATTTGATGACTGGAGACCAAGAAACCATATATCAATTGGCGAATGAAGGGTTTAATTTATATACAGCAAAAGATGACTCTGTTGCTGGAGGTTTTGAACATTCTGGAAATTTTGCCTTGATTGATAAAAATGGATTTATACGTTCAAGAGTAGTTAATGGAAATCCAATTATTTTCTATAACGGTATGATTTCACAAACAGAAAAAGTAGATGATGAAGGTATGTCTGAAGAAATAACAATATTAAAAGAAGATATTACTAAACTTTTAAATGAATAAATGAAAGAAGACAATATACAAGCCGAAAAAAAATATAATATCTGGGTAGTTATTTTATCTGTTATTATTCCTATTGTAGTAGCTTTACTTTTTCTAGTTAATTTACGTGAAATGGGTTTTGATGTAAAACCATTAACTTTTTTACCACCAATTTACGCATCTATTAACGCCGTTACTGCGTTAGTTTTAGTCTTGGCTTTTATTGCTATTCAAAGCAAAAAAATAAATCTGCACAAGCGATTAATGCAGTTTGCTATTTTTTTATCATTAGCATTTTTGATGATGTATGTCGCATACCACATGACAAGTGACTCTACAAAATATGGAGGTGTTGGAATAATAAAATATGTTTATTTTATTATTTTAATTACTCACATTTTAATGTCTATTGTAGTAATCCCTTTTGTACTTATCACCTATGTTAGGGCTATTACCAATAATATAGAACGACATAAAAAAATAGCTAAAATAACTTTCCCTTTATGGCTTTATGTAGCGGTAACTGGTGTGGTTGTTTATATCATGATTTCTCCGTATTATGTTTAGAAGCAAAGGTTTCGTTATATTATTTTTATTGTTGATTCTAACAATTCCAGCAGATGCACAATGCGCTATGTGTCGTGCTGTTCTTGAAACTGAAGATGGTCAAGGAGTGGCAGCTGGAATCAATAATGGGATAGTTTATTTAATGACCATTCCATATATACTTATCGCTGGTATTGGTTTTATTATTTACAAGAAATTCTTTAGTATTAAAAAGCAGTAAAAAAACCATTTTAACTGTAACATTTCCTTTTTTAAATAGTCTTATTTATTGTACAGAATTTAGATTCTTAACAATTTCTTATGATAAAAGGGTCATTGTTTTGGCTAATTTTACTATAAATAACCATCATCATATGATTCAAATAAAAGATTTACATAAATCTTACCAAATGGGTAACAATTCTCTTCATGTTTTAAAGGGAATTAATTTTAATGTTAAAGAAGGAGAAATGGTTTCTATTATGGGTTCTTCAGGATCAGGAAAATCTACTTTATTAAATATTTTAGGGATTCTTGATGAAGCTGACTCAGGGTCTTACATTTTGGATGGAGTTTCAATTAAGAATCTAAACGAAAAAGTAGCAGCAAATTACAGAAACAAATTCTTAGGCTTCATTTTTCAATCATTCAACCTTATCAATTATAAATCGGCTTTAGATAATGTTGCGATGCCTTTATATTATCAAGGAGTGAAACGTAAAGAGCGCATAGAAAAAGCAGAATACTATCTTGAAAAAGTAGGCCTTTCTGCTTGGTCACACCATTTGCCAAATGAGTTATCGGGTGGACAAAAGCAAAGAGTAGCTATAGCAAGAGCTTTGGCAAGTAACCCAAAAGTGTTATTGGCAGATGAGCCTACAGGAGCATTAGATTCAAAAACTTCTCAAGAAGTTATGGAGTTAATTCAAGGGATTAATGACGAAGGAAAAACCATTTTAATGGTAACTCATGAGCATGATATTGCTCAAATGACGAAACGAATTGTGCATATAAAAGACGGCCTTATTATTGATGATAATCCTGTTGAACAAGTAAGAGCTTCATTATATGTTTGATATTGAACGCTGGCAAGAAATTTTTGAAACCTTAAGAAAAAACAAACTTAGAACGTTCTTAACAGGTCTTTCTGTGGCGTCTGGTATTTTTATATTAGTTATTTTATTGGGCTTTAGTAAGGGTATAGAAAACGGAGTTACATCACAGTTTCAAAGAGATGCCACTAACCTTATTACTGTTTGGACAGGTACTACTACTAAAAGTTATAAAGGATTAAATCCAGGCAGATATATTCAACTTAAAAATGAAGACTATTATGCTGTTTCCAGAAAGTACGATGATTATATAGATTATAAAAGCTCGTTATACTCAATTTGGGGAGGCACTATATCTTACAAAAATGAAACTGGAAATTATCAAATTAGAGGCGTCATGCCAGACCATCAATTCATTGAGAATGCGGATATTGGTGTAGGAAGATTTGTGAATCAATCTGATTTTGATGAATTTAAAAAAGTTGCTGTTATAGGCAACAAGCTTAAAAAGGATTTATTTAAAGACGAAGATCCAATAGATAAAAACATCTCCATTTATGGAATGAATTTTAAAGTAATTGGTGTTTTTTACGACCCAGGAGGAGAACGAGAAGAAAGTCAAGCTTATATTCCTGTCAGTACCGCTCAAAAAGTATTTAATGCTGGAGATAATATTAGAAACATGCTTTTTACCATTAAAATGGCTGATAATTTTGAAGAAGCTGTTGAACTATCAAAAAATATTTCTCAAAATGTTGAGGCCGATTTAAAGCAGATGCATACTGTAGCCCCAGATGATACTAGTGCAGTACGTGTTTTTAATACGCTTGAGGAAGCCAAAAAAATATATTCATTAATTGGTACTATTCAAGCAGTTTTTTGGTTTGTAGGTATAGGAACCATTATTGCAGGAATTGTTGGTGTAGGTAACATTATGCTAATAATTGTAAAAGAGCGCACCAAAGAAATTGGAATTCGAAAAGCACTTGGAGCTTTACCAATGTCAATAGTTGGAATGATACTTCAAGAAGCAGTTTTTGTAACCATGTTTGCAGGATTATTTGGCCTTATTTTTGGGTTAGGATTACTTGAAATAATTGGGCCACAAATACAAAGTGATTTTATAAAATACCCTCAAGTTAATTTTAATATAGCTTTAACAACTGTATTTTTATTAGTGTTAGCAGGCGCTTTAGCAGGGTTTTTTCCAGCGTATAGAGCAGCAAAAATAAAACCAATAATAGCCTTAAGAGACGAATAATATGTTTAGCAGAGATCGGTGGGATGAAATTTTGGAGGCTCTAAATTCTAATAAATTTAGAACCTTACTAACAGCTTTTGGTGTTTTTTGGGGAATTACCATTTTGGTATTATTGCTGGCACTTACCAATGGACTTAAAAATGGTGTTATGGCAGATTTTGGAAATTTTGCTACAAACTCCATGTTCATGTGGACACAAGGAACTTCTAAGCCATATAAAGGATTGCCAAAAGGAAGAAGTTTTAATTATAAATTGGATGATGTAGATGCAATAAAATCTGAAATTCCAAACATTAAATACGTTTCACCTAGAAATCAACTTGGTGGATTTATGGGAAGTAATAATGTCATTCGAGGAACTAAAACTGGGGCGTTTGAAATCTATGGTGATTATCCTGAATATATAAAACAACAACCTTTAGATATTTTGCAAGGACGTTTTATCAGCTATTCAGACATAAATGATAAAAGAAAAGTTTGTGTTATTGGAACGGATGTTATTAAAGGTCTTTACGATAAAGATGAAGAAGTATTAGGTACATATATAAAAGTTAATGGAGTAAACTTTATGGTTGTTGGATCCTTTAAAATGGCAAACAGTCAGGGTGATAACCAACGAGATGTAAATACAATATATATTCCGTTTACAACTTTTGGACAAGCATTTAATAGAGGTGATAATGTTGGTTGGATGGCAATCACAGCTGTTGATGATGTTCCTATTACATCTATTAAACAGCAGATTTTTGATTTAATGAAATTCAGGCATAAAATAGATCCAACAGATGAAAGAGCTATTGGTAATTTTGATCTGTCAGAACAATTTGAAAGAGTGAATGGATTGTTTACAATTCTTTCTGTTGTAGGCTATTTTGTTGGAGCACTGGTATTAATGTCTGGAATAATTGGTATCAGCAACATCATGCTTATTGTAGTAAAAGAACGTACCAAAGAAATTGGAATCAGACGGGCTTTGGGTGCTACTCCATGGGTTGTCAAATCTCAAATTTTGCAAGAAAGCTTAATTTTAACCATACTTGCTGGTATGGTAGGAATCTCTTTTTCGGCTGTAATTATTTGGGCATTAAATTATTTGCTCGATATGAATGGTCCAGTAGACAACTTTGCAAACCCAAGCGTAAGTATGGGAGTTGTGTTTACAGCACTAATCATATTAATAGTTTCAGGTTTATTAGCTGGATTAATACCTGCAAATAGTGCCACAAAAATGAAACCTGTCGATGCATTAAGAATTGAATAAAATATA
>DJWL01000004.1 GCA_002441545.1 Flavobacteriaceae bacterium UBA6231
GGAGGATTGAACGCAAGTTTTTTATCCGAGGCATAGCGCCAGTCTGAGGCAAATATCTCAAAAAAGCCCTCGACCGATTCACCCTCTATCAAAAACATGATATCTTCCCATTCGCTTTTTCTTTTGGGGATAGCAAAGTACTCCCGAGAGATGTTTGAGCCTCCGCTTAGCGCGATTTGGTCATCGAAAATATATATTTTTCTATGGTTTCTCAGGTTGATATAGTTTCTAAAAGGCATTTCAAATATCGGCATGAAAAATTCCACTTCCGCACCGGCATCTCTCAATTTTTTAAGCCTATATTGCAGCAGGTAAAGGGATGCCGAACCCAAAGAGTCGATCAGAAGCTTGACTTGCACACCCGCTTTGGCTTTTTTTGTCAGTATGCCTATAATGCTTTTGCCGATCGTGTCGTACTTAAGGATATAGATGCTGATATGGATCGATGTTTTGGCATTCTCTATGGCATGCATGAGGGCAGTGTAGGCTTCTGACGCATCAAAGAAGAGCTCCATGCGGGCATTTAAAGCGGCATCATACAAAGGGCCGCTCCCCAACAGGTTACCGGCGGCATCCAGAGTGTATTTTGATTTTTTTGCACTGTTTGGCAGAACGGACTCTTTTTTGTATCGGTTTTTGCGTTTTCGTATGCCTATGATAAGGTACAAAGGAAAAGCAACATAGGGTAAAATAAATATGAACATCAGCCATGCTGCGATGGCGCTTGAAGAACGTCTTTGATAAAACAGATGAAGCAGTACGCCAACTGCCACCACCCCGCTGAGAGCCAAAAGGCCGTGGTATAACACTATTTCCGGATGCTGCGTGAGATACGTTATGGGGTTCATGCTGATATTATATCGTTAAAAAAGTTTTTTGAAAAAGGCTTTTAGAAAATTTAACAACAAGGCGATGGTGTTGCGGAGTGTTGCCTTGACATTTTAAGAGATTTGGAAGAAATGTAAGGGTTTCATTCGTTAAGCGATGTTGTTGTAGAGTGTTGTTCGACGGCTACCAAGCAGATGCTTGATACGGGCGATGCAATGCAAATCCCAAAAAAATCACCATCTACAAATAAAAGTATACCTAAAGACTATGAAGATAGTCAAGGCTCAAAACAAGTTACAGATATACATAAAATAAAAATCGGGACAACATCTATATTGGCGGCAATTGCAGCAGAGCAGTTTCATTCGTTAAGCGATGGTGTTGCGGAGTGTTGCAAAAGGAGAAAATGCGAACATTATGGCCATAATCTTAAATAAACATCACCGGCACAACTTCCACTGAGATACTTTTCTGTAAAATAAACGATATTTTAAAGCGCTAAAGCTTCGGATGAGAGATAATAAGGGTTAAGATGATTACAAAAGACAATTTCAAAAAAGTATTAGAGTTTTTAGGATTTAGTGAAGCAAACAATATTTTTACTAAAAAATTCTATGAATTTGATTGTGAACTTAAAGCAGATTTTCAAAATGAAAAACTTATTTATCCAATAGACAAAGGTTTTGTTGTAAATAGTGAAACAACATCCAATTTTTCTAGTGCAGAAAATTTTGTTGTTTTTGAGTGTGTTCATAGACTTTTAAATCAAGGTTATAAACCCGAATCTATCGAACTTGAACCCAGTTGGAAATTAGGACATACAAATAAAAGTGGTCGTGCTGATATTTTTATTAAAAATCAACAGAATCAACCTTTATTAATTATAGAATGTAAAACAGCAGGTCGAGAATTTGAAAAAGCTTGGAAAGACACCCTTGAAGATGGAGGGCAACTTTTTAGCTATGTAGAACAAGAAAAAGCAGTAGAATTTATAGCTTTATATGCTAGTGATTTTATTAATAATGAAATTATTACTTCACAAAGAATCATTTCACACAAAGACAATGAAACTATTTTAGTTGAAAATAAAGAACTTAAATGTTTCAAAGATGCAAAAAATGTAAAAGAGAGATATAAAGTTTGGAAAGATACTTACAAACAAGAGTTTACAGAAAAAGGAATATTTGAAGAAAATATCCAAGCTTATCAAATAGGGAAAGATAAATATACATTAGATATAGATACAAAACCTATTGATGCAACAGATAAAAAGGGTAAATATCACCAGTTTAGAACTATTTTAAGAAAATATACTGTCTCCCGTCGTGAAAATGCCTTTGAGGTTTTAGTAAATCTATTTTTATGCAAAATAGTCGATGAAACTGAAAATCCAAATGATTTAAAATTTTATTGGAAAGGAATAGCTTACGATAGTTATTTTGATTTAGTTGATAGACTTCAAGAACTTTATAAAATTGGTATGGAAAAATTCTTAAAACAAGAAGTAGTTTATATTAGCAATAAAGATATAGATAAAGCATTTTGGACGATGAAACAAAAAAGAAATGCTACAAAAGAGACTATTAAAGATATTTTCAGACAACTAAAATTTTTTAAAGGTTTGGACTTTGAATTGGTAAAAGTACAAAATCAAAGTGGTTTTGACAAAAATGCCAAAATCTTACTTGAGATTATCCAAATGTGGCAAGGGTTAAGACTTCTAACTGCTGAGCAAAATCAGTTTTTAGGGGATATGTTTGAGTTCTTTTTAGATAATGGAATCAAACAAAGTGAGGGTCAATTTTTCACCCCTGTACCAATTTGTAAATTTATAGTTTCATCACTTCCTCTTGAAGATAAAATCTCAAATTCAAGTGAACCTATAAAAGCGATAGACTATGCTTGTGGGGCTGGACACTTCTTAAATGAATATGCCCTAAATATTGCTCCAATTGTAAAAAAATATAAAAATGAAAATGCTATAAAAGAGTATTATAAAAATATTTATGGAATAGAAAAAGAAGATAGACTTGCAAAAGTTGCAAAAGTAAGTGCATTTATGTATGGACAAGATGAAATAAATATCATTGATGCAGATGCTCTTGATAATCATAAAGAAATCAAAGAACAAAGTTTTGATTGTCTTGTGGCAAATCCACCTTTTGCCGTTGAAGATTTTTTACTTACTCTTGATGAAGAGATAAGAGAAAAATATGAACTTCTTGAAACGGTTAATGATTTGGGCAATAAGAATATTCAATGTTTTTTCTTAGAAAGAGCAAAACAGCTTTTAGCTCCAGATGGTGTAGCAGGTATCATAGTACCCTCTTCAATACTAAATAATTCAGATAGTACACATATTAAGACAAGAGAAATATTGCTTAAATATTTTGATTTCATTTCTATTGTAGGACTAGGTAGCCAAACTTTTGGAAAAACTGGAACAAATACAGTTATTTTATTTATCAAAAGAAAAGGTCTTAAACCAGAAGTTGCGACACATTTTAAAAATAGAATTGATGATTTTTTTGAAGATTGGAAAAATGAAAAAAGTTCAAATGGTGGAGCATATCAAGATACAAATATCATAAGTTCTTATTGTAATCATTTAGATATTGACATAAATTTATATGAAAAAATACTTCAAAATATACTTGATGTTAAGCTTTTTGAGATTGAAATATTTGCAGAGTATAAAAAAGCATTTGAAAATAGTACAGAGATAAAAAATCTAAAAGATAAAAGGCAATTTGTAATCAAATCATCAAAAGAACAAAAAGAAGAGCTAGAAGAGAAACTATTAAAATATATCCAAAAGATAGAGAAAGAAAAACTCTATTTTTATATGTTATCTTTCAATAATCCCACAAAAGTGCTGATAGTGAAATCTCCAAGCGATAATAAAGAGCAAAAAAACTTTTTAGGTTATGAGTGGAGTGGAGCAAAAGGAAGTGAGGGAATAAAATATTTTGGAGGAGAAAACATAAATAATATAAAAACTCCACTTTTTGACCCAAAAAATAGAGATAACGAAGAAAAAATAAGCTATCTCATAAAAGAGCATTTTAGCGGTAATACAAAAACTATAAAAGATGAATATAAAGAAAATTGTAGCTATGTAAATTTGGCTGATATGTTGGATTTTGATAGAGTTGAATTTAGTAAGGCAATAAATTTAAATGTAGATAAAAAAGTGGAGATTGAGAGTAAGTATCCGTTGGTTAAATTGGGAGAAATTGCGGAAGTTATAGCTGGACAATCTCCAAATGGCGAACATTATAATGAAGAAGCAAAAGGTTTACCTTTTTATCAAGGTAAAAAAGATTTTGGTGCAATCTATTTAAATAATCCTACCGTTTGGACTATGCAAACAACAAAAGAATCAATTAAAAATGATTTACTTATGAGTGTACGAGCACCAGTCGGAGATGTAAATCTTAATCCATTTGATAAAATCTGTATTGGTAGAGGATTGGCAGTAATTAGAACGGAGGATTTAAGTAAGCAAAAGTATTTATATGAGTTTATCAATATCAATAAATGGCTATTTAAAGGAAATACTGGAACAACATTTGATGCTATTTCTACATCAGATTTAAGAAATCTTAAAATCCCCCTCCCACCCCTTGAAATTCAAGAACAAATCGTAAAAGAGTGCCAAAAAGTAGATGATGAAGTCTCAAAAGCAAATGAGACGATAGAAAAATCAAAACAAAATATTGAAAATGGCTTTTTAGAACTATTTTCAAATGCAACACAAACTTATAAATTGAGTAATGATGATATATTTGATGTTTCTATTGGAAGAAGAGTTTTAGCAAAAGAGATTGAAGAAAAGCCAAGTGATGAAGCTATCACAGTTTATAGTGCAAATGTTTTTGAGCCATTTGGTTATATCAAAAAAGATTTATTAAAAGATTTTTCAAAGGATTCTGTACTTTGGGGAATAGATGGCGACTGGATGGTAAATTTTATACCAAAAGATAAACCATTTTATCCAACTGACCATTGTGGAGTAGTAAGAATTAAACAAGATGTTTTACATGGTAGATATTTGGCTTGGGCTTTAAATAAAGCTGGAATTGAATATCGTTTCTCAAGAGCAAATAGAGCTTCGACTGAAAGAATAAAAGGAATGATTATCAAAGCTCCAAGTTTTGAAGAACAAAATAAATTTGCTTTAGAAGTTGAAAAATTAGAAAAAAATATTAGTGAAGCTAAAAAAGTTATTGATGGTGCAAAAGAGCAAAAAGAAGCGATTTTGAAACGACATCTCTTGTGAAACCGATCTACGTTTTAGCATTGCAATTGATAATTTTAAAGTGAGGAGAATAGATGTATAAGCCGCCCTACAAGATAACAAGCAAAATGATCAATCTCATCTCCAAAATCA
>DJWL01000123.1 GCA_002441545.1 Flavobacteriaceae bacterium UBA6231
CCTTCTTATTTTTTTATTTAGGACGCTATTGATATGATTTCTTATAATTTCTAATAAGTGAGGCTTCACTTTGTGTTTTTCAAAAAAAGAATAAATTTCAGATTTAAACTCTGCTAATCGATTTATAGAAATTGATTCTAAAAAGAATGCAATAACTTTTAATGAGGCATCTAAAGAGTTTCGGTCACCTTTATTGTAATTTATTTTCGGATGAGAACTTAAACTCTGTGGTAAGGAAAAATCAAATAATACATTGCTATGAGCACAGATATTTCTAATTTGTCTAACCGCATGTATTAATCTCATAAATTTACCTAAATCATTTACTTGATATAATTTTGAGATTCTGTTTTTTATTTCTAAATCCTTTATTGCATCGAATAAAGTAATAATGGAACCAAAAGAGAGATATTCAAATGTTTTCCATGCTGGAGCGTAAATATCAGCAGGATGATTTATGTGATGCTTTTTCAACATTAAATTATCTCTTTTGAAATTATCATCATACCTTTTTTTGAAGTCTTCAACAAAATCTTTTTTCATTAAAGCTTCATCAACAAACCAAAAAGGATCTTGCTTATTAATTATTGACGGATAATAAATTAATTTAGTTCTGAAATTAATTTCAATTCTATTAATATATTTCATTAAAATGTACTTAAGGTCAATATCCATATAATACAATTCAATTATTTCAGAAATTTTAATTCCATTTAAGAAGTTCTCTTTTTCATCGTCCATGAAATAATAGGTATAAAAACCAAGTCTATAGTAACCTATATCAAGTAAGATTTCTTTCAATTTGGAAGTTTCATAACATGATAAATCCAATCCTTTTTCTTCCAATCTTTTAATCTGATCATCAATACTTAGTGCAACTCTACCCATAAATAATATATTAAATTTGACCACCTACGCCTTTGAATTTTTCTACAAATGCAGATATTTTTTGGAAGACGTTTTGTTTTTTTGTTAAATATTGTGGGTTTAATGGGCTCATTTTTGGCAATAGTGCATTGAGCTCTGTTCCGTTTTCACTGGCATATTCTCTTTTTAATGAAGTGGTGATGTAACGTTTTGCTTCTTCTTCGTTTAGATTTTCATCGGTGATTATTTCGATAGCTTCTGCTTTCTGTTTACGCTGAGCATAATTGAAAAATGTATCAATTATTCCTGCCTTATCTTCAATAGAGTCTAATTCTGTATCATTAATGAAATCTACCACTAAACTTTCTTTTGCCCTGTTGCCAATGCTGGCACGAATCACTCTGCGGATTTCTTCTATTAAAGCTGCTTTGTCTGTGTTTTTCTTATTGTGTTCAAAAATCAATTCTAGAATATAATCTAGGTTTATTTCTTGAGACTTTAATAGGTCTATTTCAAAAACTACATCGTCCCAATCTATTTGAGATTCTTCTGCTTCTTTGCCATTTTTTTCTCTACGCAACCAATCACGAATGTCATTGTAAGTAGACCTGTAATCTTGAACGGTTCTTTCTGGTAGCAACTTAATTCCTTGCAATTCTGCTAATTGCTGGTCTGTGACAAAATAAGTTTCTTTGAAAACATTTATTGCTTCTTCGTCATCTAGGTCTATTGTTTGTAAAGCTTTTAGATGGGTAAACTCATCATAATTCTGGAGGATGTTTTCTACACGCAAATACTCACCAAATAGTTTAGAGAATTCTTTTTTGTCTTTCTCTGTGACGATTTCGTCTGGGTTTGGGAATTTTTCATTTAACTCCTTTACAATCTCAATAAAACCTCTGCGTGCAGTACCATTTGCAATATCTGTAAAGCCTTCTAAATACTCTTTGTAGCTTTTTTCTAATACTACATTTTTGGTATTTTTATCTCCAAATAAAGTTATGGCATCTATGGTGTCTGATTCTAAATCTCTAAAAGTGATAATATTGCCAAATGTTTTTGTAGCATCATAAATACGATTGGTACGCGAAAACGCTTGCATTAAACCATGATAACGTAGATTTTTGTCTACGAATAAAGTATTAAGAGTAGGTGCATCAAAACCCGTTAAGAACATACCGACTACAATGAGGAGGTCTACTTCTTTGTTTTTCACCCTTTTGGCAAGGTCACGGTAATAGTTTTGAAATTCTTTACTATCTACCCCAAAGCTGGTTCTAAACATTGCATTGTAATCCTCAATCGCTTTGGTTAAAAATTCTTTAGCTGTAGCATCCATAGCTGAAGGTTCAAAGTTTTCATCTGGAATTTCACCGATGGCATTTTGTTCTTCATTGGCTGCAAAAGAGAATATGGTAGCGATTTTAAGCGGATTGTCAGTTTGTTTTTGTTGTTTGTTCAGTTCTTCGTAGTATAATTTGGCTGCATCTACACTGTTTACAGCAAACATGGCATTAAAGCCAGTATTGCCTCCACGAGTTCTGTGGGTTTTAAATTTATAATTTTGTAAAATGTATTGAGCAATTTCTCTGATACGAGCAGGGTGTAAAAAAGCTTTTTGGTTTTCTGCCGCTGTTAATTTTTTCTCATCAATTTCTGTTTCAATGCTCTTAAATTGAGGTCTAACATCATTGTAATCTACTTTGAATTTCAACACTTTTTCGTCTCTTATGGCATCTGTAATGACGTAAGAGTGTAATTCTCTACCAAAAACGCTAGCGGTAGTTTCTGCACCTAAAGCATTCTGAGGAAAAATAGGAGTTCCTGTAAAGCCAAACTGATAGAATTTCTTGAACTTCTTTTTCAGATTTTTTTGTGCTTCCCCAAATTGAGAGCGGTGTGCTTCATCAAAAATGAAAACCACTTGCTTTTGGTATATTGGCAAGTCATTCTCGGTTTTCATGAGGTTGTTGAGTTTCTGAATGGTGGTAACAATGATTTTATTGTCGTCTTTTTCAATATTTCGTTTTAAACCAGCAGTACTGTCTGACCCATTAACACTATCGGGAGAAAATCGCTGATATTCTTTCATGGTCTGAAAGTCTAAATCTTTGCGGTCTACTACAAAGAAGACTTTATCAATAAAATCTAGTTTTGTAGCTAAACGAGCTGCTTTGAAACTGGTTAAGGTTTTCCCAGAACCGGTAGTATGCCAAATGTAGCCCCCTCCTTCTGTGGTAGACCATTTTTTAGCTTCGAAAGAACTTTTAATTTTCCATAACATTCTTTCTGTTGCTGCAATTTGGTAGGGTCTCATAATGAGCAAAGTGTCACTTATATCAAAAACTGAATACGTGAGCAAAACATTTAGCAGCGTTTGTTTTTGAAAAAAAGTGGCTGTAAAATCTTTAAGGTCTTTGATTAAGGTATTATCCGCCTTAGCCCAGTTCATGGTAAAATCAAAACTGTTTTTATCCCGTTTTACCGTATTGGCAAAATAACGGCTGTCTGTACCATTAGAAATTACAAAAATCTGCAGGTACTTAAAAAGTGAATTTTCACTATTGAAGCTTTCTTTGCTGTAGCGATGCACTTGATTAAAAGCTTCTCTTATGGCAACTCCTCTTTTTTTGAGTTCTACTTGAACCATTGGCAAGCCATTGACTAAAATGGTAACATCATAGCGATTGGCATGGCGACCTTTTTGTTCGAACTGTGAAATAACTTGTAGTTTATTTCTTGTAATATTTTTTTTGTCTACCAAGTAAATATTTTGGATGTGACCATCATCAAACACAAAATCATAGATGTAATTATCATGCAGTTTTCTGGTTTTGTCTACAATACCTTCACTGGGTCTGTCTAAGTATTCTTCTACAAAGCGTGCCCATTCTGCATCGGTAAAAACCATATTGTTTAAAGCCTGTAACTGCACCCTTACATTAGCCAACATGGCTTGCAATGTGGTAAGACCAGTAGGATTCTCATATCCTTGATTGATTAAATCTTGGATAAACTCACGTTCTAAAGCAGATTCTGATTGAAAGCCTGCTGGAGATTCATTCAGTGAAGAATATTTATTATAACGGTCTAAAACAATAAAATTGCTGGTTTCTGCGATGGTGCTGTACATGGTCGTTATTGGTTTTAATTTTTAGGGAAAGATAATAGCATATCTCTATAATACTCGTATTGTTTTTTTCTTAGTTCTATTTCTTTGGGTAAACCTTCGGTAATGGAGGTGGTAAGCGTATCAAATTGATCTAAAATAGAAACAATGTGTTCTTGTTCTGAAAGTGGTGGGATTGGGATTATCGCTTTTTCTAAACCTTTTGAATTAATTGCTGATATTTTACCTGACGAAATGTGTTTTTTAATTTGGTCATGAAATTGTTTTGTGCGAGTAAAATACGCTACAAACTTTGGATTTAATGTCGTTTTGTAAGAAAAACAAGCATCATGAATTACTACACCTTCTTCTCCTAACCAAGCAGTTCCCATTCCGATATCTTCAATTGTTTCTCCTGCAGCTACGATAACTACATCGCCTTTTTGTGCAGTACGTAAATTTTTACTTTTAACGAGTGTTTCACTCAAAAAAGACTTTGTTGTATCTGCCCAAGTTCCATAATGAGTGTACATTTCACCATAGTGAATAGTAGGTACACCTTCTGTCTTTAAATCCGTCTTTACAAATCTTTTACCCCTTTGAAATTCTCCAACTCTTTCATCACCCATTGGTAAATGTTGAATTTCATTTACATCAAAAGTTAGCAACTTTTCTCTATAATAAGTATATTGCGATTTTCTAGCTGTAAGCTCTGCTGTAAGCTCTNNGCTCTGCTGTAAGCTCTGCTGTAAGTTCGGTGAAGGTATCTAGAATTGCAACAATTTTCTGTTGGATTTCGAGTGGTGGGATGGGGATTAAAAATTTAGAAAATTCTTCTTTTGTAATTGTCTTAATTGTACTACCACGAGCATTTTCTTTTTCAATTCTAAATTTTTCTTCTAATTGATAAGCAAAATATTTTTTATCGATATTTATTTGGAAACCTTCAAAAATTGCCAATGTCCTATCTACATAAGAATCATATTGTGTAATCGCAACCCTACCTATACTACCTTGTAACGTAACAATAACAGTATTATTAGGAACAAATACACTTTTAGGTTGAGCTAATTTTGATATTTTATTTTTAGTTTCTTTAACAAGTTTCATATCATTTCCCACATCAACAACTTGTACAAATGGCATTGCACCTTCCCCATCATACCATCTTCTATCTCCATAAGGTTGTGGAAATGATCCTCTTCTAAAGTTAGCAATTTCCCCCAAAGCTTTCCATTCTACTTCTACACCTTGTAGTAATTTATCTAAGTAACTCATGCTTCCAATTCTTTTATGATGTTATCAATTTCTGCACGCAGTTGGTCAATTTTCTTAACAGTATCATCCACTTGTTTATTCAGCACCTCAATATTAATTTTCTCACGCTTATCTTTGGCTTCTACATACGAGCTTACTGATAGGTTGTAATCGTTTTCTGCAATTATAGCATTGTCAATAGTGGTGGCTACGTGAGGCACTTCAGCTTTGCTGTCAAACATTTCCATAATCTTATCGATATGTTGGTCTTCTAGCAAATTGTTATTGGTTACCTTTCTAAAGAAATCTTCTCCTGTAACATCTATAAACTGGGTTTTAGTATCTGTTTTATGTTTAGAAAGCACGAGAATATTTACGGCGATAGTAGTTCCGTAGAATAAGTTAGGCGCTAAAGCAATGACGGTTTCTACAAAATTGTTGTCTACCAAATATTTTCTAATTTTTTGTTCTGCACCGCCACGGTAAAAAATACCAGGGAAGCAAACAATCGCTGCTCTCCCTTTACTGGATAAGTAATGTAAGGCGTGTAATACAAAAGCAAAATCTGCTTTAGACTTAGGAGCTAAAACTCCAGCAGGGGCAAAACGGTCATCGTTTATCAAAGTAGGGTCATCACTCCCTATCCAAGGTATAGAATATGGAGGATTAGAAACAATGGCGTCAAACGGTTTTTCGTTCATCAACTGAGGGTCTCTAAGTGTATCTCCTAACACAATGTGAAACTTATCATAATTGATATTGTGCAAAAACATATTCATACGCGCCAAGTTGTAGGTGGTATGATTTACTTCTTGGCCATAGAAACCTTCTTCTATGATATGGTTGTCAAAATGTTTTTTGGCTTGTAATAGCAATGAGCCAGAACCTGCTGCAGGGTCATAAATTTTATTGACTGATTTTTGTCCGTGCATTGCCAGTTGAGCAATGAGTTTGGAAACGTGTTGAGGTGTGAAAAACTCACCACCAGATTTCCCAGCGTTGGCTGCATAATTGCCGATAAGGAATTCGTAAGCATCTCCAAAAAGGTCTATTTGGTTGTCTTCAAATTTTCCAAAGTCTAGTTGTTCCACGCCTTTCATGACTGCTGCTAAACGAGCGTTTTTGTTTTCTACATTGTTGCCTAGTCTTGAGCTTGTGGTATCAAAATCTGCAAACAATCCTTTGATGTCTTCTTCCGAAGGATAACCATTGGCAGAACTTTCTATGGCATCAAAAATGGCTTTTAGGTCTGTGTTTAGATTGGGGTTGTTATTGGCATTTTTTGCAATGTTCACAAAAAGCTGGCTAGGATATATGAAGTAGCCTTTTGTTTTTATAGCGTCATCTTTGATTTCGGGGGTGATGACCTCATCGGATAATTGGGAATAATTTATGCTTTCGTCTCCAGCTTCAATGTAATTGGTAAAGTTTTCGCTAATAAAGCGATAAAACAAAGTTCCTAATACAAATTGTTTGAAATCCCACCCATCTACTGAGCCTCTAACGTCGTTGGCAATCTTCCAAATTTGATTTTGTAATGCCGCTCTTTGTGCTATGCTTGTCATTTTTAAGTAAATAATTCTTTAGAAAAAGTTTATGGTTATTAAATTTCAAATATAACAAAACGAAGTCTTATTAAAAAGGGGAAAACCGTAAAATCAGTAATAAATTACAATAAATTGAAATAAAATTAAAGGAAATTACTTTCTTTTGTCGGTGGAGTTTTGGTCGTAGCCGAAAAGATTGAACATTTCTCTCATTCGTGAGCGGAGCCTGTTTCCGTAGATGGATTCTATTTCTGCTGCAGAAAGATTGGTGGTGAGGTGTGTAATGAGTCCTTTTTCTTTGAATAAATCATAGCGTGTGAGGAGGATTTCAGCCATTACATTGCAGTCGTTTCCGTAATACTTGGATGAGGTCTCAATGCCTAAATCGTCAAAGCAATAGACTTTTGCTTTTCGAGCATCGTGGGTGAAGTTTCCTTTGGAGTAGTTCTCTAGGATTTGGTAGCCCGACTGCATGAATTCTGAAACGATTTGGCGTGTGGAGACCATGCCGAATTTGTTTTTGTTTCCTATGAATTTTTGCATGAGCTTGAATAAGGTGGTTTTTCCGCAACCAA
>DJWL01000076.1 GCA_002441545.1 Flavobacteriaceae bacterium UBA6231
AATAAACATTTTTATAATTAAGATAAAAAAAGATGGGCAGCCATCTTTTTTTTTGTTTTAATATGTATAAGGTCTAATATCAACAGCTAATTCATTTTATTTTTCCTGTACTATTGGGTTTGTTGCTGTGAATGATTAATAAGTATCAAAAATTGATAATGACGTTTCATATAATAAATCATTAAATGTCACTTTTATATTATAATGAAAGCATCAATGTTCTACTATTGTTATCTCATTTTTGATAAAAGTATTCTTTAAAATGGAGCTAATAGATTCATCCATAATCGGTTTAAATCCAATTAGTAAGAAAAAATTATTCTGTATAAATTCTGTTTTCTTGTTCTGCTACTCTTATAAAAGTGGTTCGTTTGGTAAGTTCTTTTAAACGTTGCGCACCAACATAAGTGCAAGTACTACGTAATCCTCCTAAAATATCTTGTAGGGTAGATTCAACATTTCCCCTGTAAGGAACTTCAACAGTTTTGCCTTCGCTAGCTCTATATTCTGCAACGCCACCAACATGTTTTTCCATGGCGGTAGAAGAACTCATACCATAAAACTTTCTATACGGTTTTCCATTACGTTCAATTATTTCTCCACCGCTTTCATCATGTCCTGCTAGCATCCCTCCAAGCATAACAAAATCTGCTCCAGCACCAAATGCTTTAGCAACATCTCCAGGAGTTGTACAGCCACCGTCGCTAATAATTTGTCCACCTAAACCATGAGCAGCATCTGCACATTCAATAATTGCAGATAATTGTGGATAACCTACTCCTGTTTTTACTCTTGTTGTACAAACTGAACCCGGTCCAATGCCTACTTTAACAATATCAGCTCCAGATAATAATAATTCTTCAACCATTTCTCCAGTCACAACATTTCCCGCAATAATGACTTTATCTGGGTATTGTTCTCTTGTTTTCTTTACAAAATTTGCAAAATGTTCTGAATATCCATTTGCTACATCAATGCAAATAAATTTTAATTGAGGATTAAAACTAAAT
The DNA here is from genome assembly GCA_002441545.1 of Flavobacteriaceae bacterium UBA6231. Classification (GTDB taxonomy): domain Bacteria; phylum Bacteroidota; class Bacteroidia; order Flavobacteriales; family Flavobacteriaceae; genus Yeosuana. The sequence continues at coordinate 1,011 of DJWL01000076.1, forward strand.
GTTTCTGCTAATTTTTCGGAGTCTTTTTTACCAGTTCCTGTACTTATAGCTATGAAATTTTCAATACCCTTTGGTGAGTTTATAAAAAATTCATTCCATTCATTAATTGAATAGTGTTTGTGTATAGCTGTAAATAATTTTTTACTAGCTAAAACTTTAGCCATTTGAAAGGTTCCAACAGTATCCATATTGGCAGCCATAATAGGAACGCCTTCCCAAGTAAATGGGCTATGCAAAAATTTAAATTCTCTATCTAAATTGACTTGCGACCTGCTTTTTAAGGTAGATCGTTTAGGACGAATCATAACATCTTTAAATCCTAATTTTAAATCATATTCTATGCGCATTCTCTATCAAATTAATGGATTTTCAAATGTATTATTTTTAAAGTTGAATATTAAATAAATAAGGAATAAATTAATTAGTTATGTAGTTATTTTTTAGTATTATATTCAAGGTGAATCAAATAGTTAAACGAATTAATTTTATTAAAAATTTATAATGTCATTTGTTTTGGGAATTACATCAATTATAAATAAGTTTGTTAAAAAGCAATTAAAGATGGCATTTCTTTTTCAATCAATGAATTCCTTTAAAGTAAGGATAACATTGATTTTTTTTACTTTTATTTTAGTACTGATACTATTTTTTATAGGGTATTCTCATGTTCAAAAACGAAATAAATATTTAAACACTTTAGTTAAAGATATTCAAGAAATTAAATTTGATATTACTAAAAACGCCTTTAATTTTCAATCATTATTAGAAGAAAAACAAGAATTGCAAGAGGGAGTTATTGTAGATAATGATTTTAAAATTTTTAATTCAAATATTAATAGTAATAAAATAAAATTAGAAAATCTTAATAATGACTTTAAAAGTCATTCTCTTAATTTCGATAAAGAATTTAACGACATAATAAGTGAAGTCAATTTAATTAAAGCAACGTCTTTTAAGGATAATAAAGGAAACGTTTTAAATGTAACGGTTAAGTTAACTTCATTGGCAAATAGAATTAATGAAAAAATAGAAGCTAAGAGTGTTGCTTTTCAAACAAATGCACTCATATTGGTTGCTCTAATTGCTATTTTATTTTTAGCATTTGTATATTTTTTAGCTTATAAAATGACAAGAGATTTGAATAAGTTGAATGAGAAAGCAAATAATTTAGATAGTTATAAGCAAGAATCTTTAATTTCAAATATTGTAGATGTAAATAATTTAGATAAAACTTTTGAGTCTCTTAAATCTAAATTGAGAAGGTTAGAAACTGATTTAGATGAAGCTGTTAAATCCAGTGAATATAAATCTGTTTTTCTAGCAAATATGAGTTATGAAATTCGTACACCTTTGAATTCAGTTTTAGGCATGATAAATATGCTAAAGCAAAGTGAATTAACTACAGAGCAACAGATACAGCTTGAAATTGCAGAATACTCCTCTGAACATGTTTTACAATTGGTAAATATGATTTTAGATAATTCAAAAGTTGAAGGCGGAAAAGTTGAGTTAGAATTATCTGCTATTGATTTAAAATCTGATTTATCAAAACTTATAAAAGTATTTGAATATCAAGCTTGGGATAGTGGCTTAGAGTTTGAATTCAAATTTTTATCTGATGAAAATCAGAAATTTTTATTGCTTGGAGATATTAAAAGAATTAAGCAGATTTTAACCAATTTAATTAGCAATGCAATTAAATTTACAAATGCTGGCAAGGTATCATTAACAATAGATCAAACAGTTGGACCAGATGATTTTCAAATAGTTACTTTTTATATTAAAGACACAGGTATTGGAATTTCACCAGAAAAAGCAAAACGCATTTTGAGCGATTCACAGAGAAATCATTTATCCATTGTTGACTATTATGGTGGTACAGGGTTAGGTCTCACAGCATCTTGTCAGCTATTGAATTTAATGGGTGGAGAACTAAAACTTGAAAGCAAAGAGAATGAAGGTTCTATTTTCTATTTTAGTATTCAACTCCAAAAGACCCTTAATTTTGAGCGTGAAAGTATTGAACCTAGTCCAATTTTGTTAAATAGGTTTGACTACAAATTTACTGTACTTGTTGCTGAGGATAATATTATGAATCAAAAGGTTATTAAATTTCTTTTAGAACAACAAGGGGCAGACTGTACCTTTGTGAAAAATGGTTCTGATGCTGTTAAACTATTTAATATTTTAGATTTTGATATGGTATTTATGGATATTTTTATGCCAGAAATGGATGGATATGAAGCCACAAAATTAATTAAAGCCAGTGATAAATATAAAGAGCATAAAATTCCTATAATTGCAGTTTCTGCAAGTGCTTTTGAAGAAGATATTAAAAATGCTAAAAACGCAGGAATAGACGATTTTTTAGCAAAACCAATTGAGTCTGAAAAGCTAAAAGGACTATTAAATAAATATACCCCAAATAGTATAGAAGGTTAAGTTGTTTAAAATTACTTAATAGCTATCATACTTATTTCAACATGAACATTTTTGGGTAGTTTTGCAACTTGAACAGTTTCTCTGGCTGGTGCATTTTCTTCGTTAAGATAACTGCCATAAACTTCATTTATTTGAGCAAAATCATTCATATCTGAAATGAATATAGTAGTTTTAACAACATCTTCAAAGGTCATATCAGCTGCTTTTAAAACAGCTTTCAAATTTTCCATTACTTGCTTTGTTTCAGTTTTTATATCATTTAAAACTAACTCGCCACTTTCAGGATTTATTGCTATTTGACCAGATGTGTATAAAGTATTTCCTTTTAATATGGCTTGGTTGTATGGACCAATAGGAGCAGGGGCATTTGGAGTAATGATAATTTTTTTCATTGTAATTTTTTTATTTTAAAGCTGAATATCCGGTTGATTTCTCTTATCATATTTAAGATCTTTCAAGATATTTGATTTTATTCCTATAAAAAAGTACCAGGAAGCTCTTGAACTAAAAGGAACCCAACTAAAATTCATTCGCCAACTCAATAAATCTCTTTCAAATCGTAATTGTGTATAAGTGAAACCTTGATTTTTTAAATCGTATCCAGAAGAAGCACCCACAGACCATTTTGGTGAAAGTTCTATATCGCCTGAAAACATTAATGAATGGGATGATATCTCGTTTTGTCTTCTTGAATTATTATAATTTACAGCATATGCAACACGAGCACTCCATGGAATTTTAAAATTGTAAAATTGACTAACTTTTTCTTCATCTCCACCTTTTTTCTCATCATCATCATCAAATCGGCCAGTCGTCTGTCCATCTGGAAGTCCAAACAAATCATCATCACGACCACCACTATTTAAGTTTTCTTGTATGCCTGATTTATTTTTGTCTTTATCATCTTTTTTGCTTGAAAACGAGTAATTTAAAGTTAGGTTTGCACTTGTCAATCTAAAAAGGCTTCCGCCATTATCAATATTGAATTTATCTATTTTATTATTGTTGTTATCAAGTGCATAAGGATCAAGAGTTGCTCCAAAATTGATGCTCATTTTGTTTTTAAAAAGTTGAGTACCACCACTCACTCTAACGGGACTCCATTGCAAAGAATCGCCAGCAAAATTGTATGAAGTAGAAAAGTTTAAGTTATTTAGAAGAATAATTTTTTTGGGTTCTGTTGCAGTACTGTCTTTGTCTTTTACTTTGGCCTCAAAATTATTGGATAATGAAATACCCATGGAACTCGAGAAATTTTTATTGGGAGAGCCAAAAATACCTTGCTCAAAACGAGAATATTCTACTTCACTTGTTGTTAAACCGTCTGCACTAATAACTTCATAAGAATCATAATATTTATCAAATGCGGGGTTAATATTGTAACTAATTGAAGGTCTTATTACATGTCTTATTGCTTGAATTTTAGGGTCTTTTCCTTCCTTTTTAAAATCAAACATGCCATAAATAGTAGTTCCCAAACTTGTGCTAAAGTTGTAAGTTCTAAATGTATCAAATCCATTAATTGTTTCTGTAACGGCATTCCTTTGAATCTGATCATAAGACCTTTTTATTGTTTTAAAAGTCCATACTTCATTGTAATTAGTACTAGCACTTAAACTAAAATATTTAAAAACCTTAAAATTAGTACTTAAAGGTATAGAATGTTGAAAACCTGCTTTAGCATCTCTAAACATTTCTTTTTTAAAGAATAAAGAATCAGTGGTTTGAATTCTATTTTCTCCTCTAATATTATATTGTAGGTTTATATTTTCAATGACACCTTTTTTAGACCCTGTTTTTGGAGCAAACGGAAAAATACGTCCTACACTTCCTTGGAACGTAGGAAGTGTCATGTTAATTTGTTCAGTATTAGTGTTTTGAGAATGTGTAGCCGTTAAACTTATATTAACTTGTGGTTCTCCTTGAAATGTTTTTGAGTAAGACACCGATGAAGAAAGAGTGTTATTTAAAAAACTTCCTGTATTAACTTGATTTAATGATGTTTTATAATAGGTGCTACTACCTAAGTTTACAGAAGCTGAGAAACGAGAATTTGGACTGGACTTTCCATCTTTACTATGCGACCAACGTAAGTTGTAAACAGTAGATTTTGAATAATCTGGAAAACCTCGTTCGCTATTAATTAAATTTTCATAACGAAACCCAAAATTTCCTTTAAACTTATAGCGCAGTGCATAATTACTTTCTGCTCTGAAACCATAACTTCCATTGGTATAGTAATCGCCCAAAACTGCTAAATCTACATAATCACTAATTGCAAAATAATAGCCTCCATTTTGTAAAAAATATCCTCGCTGGTTTTGTTCACCAAAGGTTGGAAATAAAATCCCAGAGGTTTGTTTTTCAGATTGAGGGAAAAATCCAAATGGCAATCCTAAAGGAGTTGGAACATCGTAAATAAATAAATTAGCTAAACCTGTAACAATCTTTTTACCAGGTACCACTTTTGCTTTTCTTAGTAAGATATAATATTCCGGGTCTTCTAAATCTTGTGCTGTTGTATACTTTCCTCTAGCAATAAAATAAACTGAATCATTTTCTTTTTTTGTAATTTCAGCAATTACGGTTCCGCCAGATTGTTCTGTTTTTGAATTATAAATAAGTGCCTTTTGTGATTTTGTGTTAAATAAAATAGAATCTGGCTCAACCACATTGCTTCCTTGGGTAAAAACGGGAGCTTGAGAGTATTCGCCAATAGAGTCTTTAATTCCTTTGGCATATACTTCATTTTTGCTGTAATCAATAATTATATTTCCAGCTTTTATATTCATATCGCCATAAGTTATTTCGGCTTGATTATATAAATATAGCTTTTGTTGTTTTTGATTGAATGATGTGTAATCTGTAGCTTTATAATCAACAATATGTTCTAAAAGTTCTTTCTTTTTAGGTTTTAATGTGTCTTTATAAGTAGTGTCTTGTTTTTTTTCAGAGACTTCTAATTTTGGTAAATCTTTTATGTCAAGAGTTATGCTGTCTTTAACAGCAGGCTGAATAGAAGTAGCTTTTTGGGGTATATCTTGAGCAAAGCTAAACATGTTTATAAACACTGTAAAACTTAATGCAAAAAGTAGTTTAAAGTTGTTTGTATGCAATGCTTTTAAATGTATTTTTGTAAAAGTATGGCTCGGTTTTTGAAAAGCCAAAATTACACATATTTTTTTTGTGATTATTTCTTTATTAAATAAAAATTTAAATAAAATAAACCTAGGTTTTAAGTCGTTAAAATACATATGAAAACGCATAAACTATTACTTTTCGTATCTTTTATATTTGTATTAACATTTTCTTCTTTTATTTCAGGAGATGATGGTAAACCGCATCAGTTTGTTGTTGTTCTCGATGCAGGTCATGGTGGCAACGATCCTGGAAATGTTGGTAATGGATATAAAGAGAAGGAAATTGCTTTGAAAGTAGTTTTAGAAGTTGGTAAACAACTTGAGAAAAACCCTAACATAAAGGTTGTATACACAAGAGAAAAAGACGTTTTTATTGATTTATTTGTTAGAGGACAAATCGCAAATAAGGCCAATGCAGATTTATTTGTGTCGGTACATTGTAATTCTCATAATTCTGATGCTCATGGAACAGAAACTTTTGTTTTAGGAACCCACAGAAACCAAACAAATTTTGAAGTTGCCAAAAAAGAGAACTCTGTAATTTTTCTAGAAAATGATTATGAAAGTAAATATGGAGGTTTTGACCCAAATTCTCCAGAATCTGTTATTGGTTTAACCTTAGCTCAGGAAGAATATTTAGATCAAAGTATACAACTTGCAAGCTTTATACAAAATAAGTTCACCAATAAATTAAAACGTAAAAATAGAGGTGTTAAACAAGCAGGATTTATAGTGTTACATCAAACGGTAATGCCCAGTGTATTGATTGAAATAGGTTTTTTAACCTATAAAGAAGAAGGGAGATATTTAAATTCTGAAAATGGTCAAAAAGAAATATCAACAGCTATTACAAATGCTATTTTAGACTATAAACATAATATTGATGGAAATGTTGGTGAATTCAATTTTCAGGAAAATCAAAGTTCAAATCAAATTACAGAAAGTAGTAAAGAAGAATTAAAACCAGTTGATTCAGATATTATTTATAAAGTTCAAATAGCTGCTGGTTCTAGAAAAATAGAACCAAAGCCATATAATTTCAAAAAACTTGAAGATATTTCGTTTGACTTTGAAAGTAACCTTTACAAGTATTATACTGGCGCTACACCAAGCTATAATGAAGCGAAATTATTAGAAGAAAAGGCCAAATCAAAAGGTTATAAATCTAGTTTTATTGTTGCTTTTAAAGATGGAAATAAAATTCCTTTAGCAGATGCTTTAAAAACAAGTACTAATTAAGCACTTTCTTTTTAAATTTATTTTAAATTTGTTTTCACTAAAAAACAAAGCTTTGAAAATATCTAAAGAAGTTAAAACTGCCATTCTTGTATTATTAGGAATCATCCTTTTTATTTTTGGATTTAATTATTTGAAAGGGAAAAACCTGTTCGAACCAGACAATATATATTATACTGAGTTTGATTATAATGCATTAAATACATCTTCGATAGTTACAGTTAAAGGCAATACTGTTGGAAAAGTTCAAGATATTATTTATGATTATAAAACAGGAAAAACAAGAATTGCGTTTTCTGTAAGTGAACAGTTAAAATTCTCTAAAAACAGCACTATTCGTTTATATGAAACAGGTTTAATGGGTGGAAATGCTATTTCCATTATTTTAGCTTATGATGATGAAATTGCCAAACCTGGAGATGTTTTAAAGTCTGAAGTTGAAGTTGGTCTTATTAGAAGTCTTTCAAAAAACTTTTCTGGGCTAAGTGAAAATTTAGATTCAACTTTAAAATCAACCGATACACTTTTAGGTAATATAAATAAAATTGTAATTGATGAATCTGATGCTGGTTTAAAAAAGACTATTAAAGAGCTTAATGCTACATTAACTGCTTATAAAAATTTGGCATATTCTATTAATGGAGTAGTCTCAGAAAACGATAAAAATATTACCACTATCCTAGAAAATTTTAAAGCTACAAGCACCGAGTTATCTCAAATAACAGCACAATTAAAAGAAGCAAATTTGGGTAATACAGTAGAATCTTTAAATACAACATTAACAAATGTAAATACGCTTCTTTCTAGTTTAAATAATGGTGAAGGTTCTATGGGCAAATTACTTAAAGATGAAGCTTTATACAAAAATCTTGAAGGTGCTTCAAAAGAAATAGAAGAGTTGTTGAGAGATATTAAATTGCATCCAAAGCGTTATTTTAGAGTTTTGTCAAAAAAGGAAATTCCTTATTCAGAAGTTGAAACCAAATAAAAAACAATGAATTATTTACCAAATGTTCTTTTTGCAATAGTACTTATTGCTGGCATTGGTTATTTTACATTAAATGTAAAAAAGCTAATCCGTAATATTAAATTAGGTAATGATGTTGATGTAAGCGATAACAAATCTCAACGATGGAAAAACATGACTATGATTGCACTAGGACAAAGTAAAATGGTGCGTCGTCCTGTAGCAGGTTTTTTGCATATTATAGTCTATGTAGGGTTTGTAATTATTAATATAGAAGTATTAGAGATTATTATTGATGGGCTACTTGGTACGCACAGAATTTTTTCTTCAATAGGTTTGTTGTATGGAGTTTTAATTGGCTCTTTTGAAATTTTAGCCCTTTTAGTTTTCATTGCAGTTATTATTTTTTGGATTAGAAGAAACATTGTAAAACTGAATCGATTCTGGAAAAGTGAAATGACCAGTTGGCCAAAAAATGATGCCAATTACATTTTATATTTTGAAATGGTTTTAATGACTTTGTTTTTGGTTATGAATGCTACCGATGTTCATTTTCAAGCCATGAATTCTGGAAACATTATCAGTCAATTTATAGCGCCATTGTTTAGTGGATTTACTGAAACAGCATTGCATACCATAGAAAGAACAGCTTGGTGGTTTCATATAATAGGTATTTTAGTGTTCTTAAATTATCTATATTTTTCAAAGCACTTACATATTCTTTTAGCATTTCCAAACACATTTTATGCTAGTTTAAAACCAAAAGGGCAATTTAACAATCTTGAAGCTGTAACTAAAGAAGTTAAAATGATGATGGATCCAACCATTGATCCATTTGCAGCACCAGCAGAAGGAACAGAAATGCCAGCAAAATTTGGAGCTAGTGATGTGCAAGATTTAAACTGGGTTCAATTGCTAAATGCTTACACGTGTACAGAATGTGGTAGATGTACTAGTGAATGTCCTGCAAATCTAACAGGTAAAAAATTATCGCCTCGCAAGATTATGATGGATACCAGAGATAGATTAGAAGAAGTAGGTAAAAACATAGATTCAAATAAAGGAACCTTTGTTGATGATGGCAAACAGTTGTTGGATAACTATATAACGAGAGAAGAGATTTGGGCTTGTACCTCATGTAACGCTTGTGTTGAAGCTTGTCCTGTAAGTATAAATCCGCTGTCAATTATTTTAGATATGCGACGTTTTCTTGTAATGGAACAATCAGCAGCACCAGTTGAATTAAACAATATGATGACAAATATAGAGAACAATGGTGCACCATGGCCATACAACCAAATGGATAGATTAAACTGGAAAAACGAATAAAACAATAATAAAGGCGTTACCGCAAGGGTCGGGCTTTCCGCTATATCTTTTGCCAAAGCAAAAGGATGCCGCTACAATCCCTAACGCATATAAAAGCAATATAAACCTAATAAGATGAGCGAATTACTTAACGTGCCAACCATGGCAGACTTTATGGCTCAAGGCAAGCAACCAGAAGTATTATTTTGGGTTGGCTGCGCAGGAAGTTTTGACGATAGAGCAAAAAAAATAACCAAAGCTTTTGTTAAACTTTTAAATAAAGCTCAAGTAGAATTTGCTGTTTTAGGAACAGAAGAAAGTTGTACAGGTGATCCAGCTAAACGAGCTGGAAACGAATTTTTATTTCAAATGCAAGCAGTTACTAACATTGAAGTGATGAATGCTTATGAAATTAAAAAAATTGTAACAGCTTGTCCACACTGTTTTAATACATTAAAAAATGAATATCCTCAACTTGGTGGAAATTATGAGGTTATGCATCACACAGAGTTTTTAAAGAGTTTATTAAGCGAAGGAAGATTAACCGTTGAAGGCGGAAAATTTAAAGGTAAGCGTATCACATTTCACGATCCTTGTTATTTAGGAAGAGCTAATAATGTTTACGAAGCACCAAGAGATTTAATTTCAAAGTTGGAAGCTGAGCTTATTGAAATGAAAAATTGCAAAAAAACTGGCTTATGTTGTGGAGCCGGTGGTGCACAAATGTTTAAAGATGCTGAAAAAGGAGATAAAGAAGTTAATGTTGAACGTACAGAACAAGCTCTAGAAATTCAACCAGAAATTATTGCTACGGGCTGTCCTTTTTGTAATACTATGATGACAGATGGCATTAAAGCCAAAGAAAAAGAAGACCAAGTTAAAGTACTAGATATTGCCGAACTTATTGCTAATGCCCAAGATTTATAATTATTGTTTACTATGAATACAACTCGTGCTATTTTATTATTACTATTTATTTTTAATATTAATGTGTTTTCTCAATCTGGTGAAGAAGGGAAAGAAAATCTTTTAAATACTATTTCCATTGAAACCTGCGATTGCATTGCAAAAAAGAATTTAGATTTTAATTCGCTTGATAGTGATAAGCTACAATTAGAATTTGGTTTTTGTATTTTAGAAGGATATAGTAATAATAAAGTAGAAGCAGATAAGTATCTGGATATATCTTTTGATGATGAGAGATCATTAGAATTGCTCGGAGAACAAATTGCTATGAAAATGTTTATTAACTGTCCAGATTTTATCACCGCATTGGCTCAAGATAGCATGTCTGATAAAAATGTTCAAGATAGTAATGATTTTGTTATTACGGGCAAAATAAGCAGCATTGAAAAAAGTCAATTTAATATCATTGAAATTAAAGACAGCACTAATAGAGTACATAAGCTGCTTTGGCTTGAGTATTTTGAAGGAGAACATTTTCTTCATTCTGGTTATGATTTCAAAAACCAAGACTTTGAAGTTTCATATTACGAATCAGAAATGTTTGACCCATCAATTAAAGAATACAGAAATTTTAAAGTTATAACTAAACTTTCAGCTTTATAAAATGTTAGTAGATTTTAGCACATTACCAGACGAATCCAGAGTTTGGATTTACCAAGCCAATCGTTCGTTTACAGACCAAGAAATTGAAGAGATAAGTTCTAGGTTAGAAATTTTTATTGACAACTGGACAGCTCATGGTGGCGATTTAGAATCGGGTTATTGTATTAAATATAAGCGCTTTATAGTTATTGGTTTAAATCAAACATTGAATCATGCTACGGGATGCTCTATAGATGCTTCAGTAAATTTTATTCAGCAATTAGAAAAAGATTTTTCAGTTGATTTATTAGACAAAATGAACGTGTCGTATAAGCAAGGTGAATTTGTAGCTTATAAAACACTTATCGATTTTAAAAAAATGGCAAAAGAAAAAGCCGTATCAAAAAATACGATTGTTTTTAATAATTTGGTTAACAACATAGCTGAATTTAAAGAAAACTGGGAAGTTCCTGCCAGTGAAAGTTGGCACAGTAGATTTTTAAATTAACAATAATTTAATACTTCTTAATGCAATAGATATTAACAGGATGCGTTTCAATCCTTTTATGCACTAATATCTTAAAAATGAAATTTAAGTTTATTGTTTTTTTAACATTATTGATGACCTGCCATGTTTTTTCTCAAGAATGGCAAACAAATTTTGAGAAGGCCAAAGCGCTAGCATTAAAAAATAATCAAAGTATTGTTTTAGTTTTTCAAGGATCAGATTGGTGTGCACCTTGTATTAAACTTGATAAGGAAATTTGGAGTACTTCTGAATTTCAAGACCTTTCGAAGAATCATTTTATTATGTTTAAAGCTGATTTTCCAAGGAAAAAAACTAACAAATTATCTGATGAAATAACTGCCCAAAATGCTAAATTAGCTGAAATGTATAATAATCAAGGATTTTTTCCATTAGTCGTTGTTTTAGATAAACATGGTAAAGTTCTAGGAAAAACTGGTTATGAAAAGTTAAGTCCTACTTCCTATTTTAAAAAGCTAACCTCATTTGAAACATCCCTTTGAAAAATAGTTTCATAGCAATATTATTTTTATTTAGTACACTTTCATTTTCTCAAACGGTTTATACCAAAACCTTAAGGCTTATGGGTAGTAGATTTGATATTTCTGTAGTAGCAGAAAGTCAGATTAAAGCCGATGGTTTTATTGATATAGCTGTAAACGAAATTGATAGAATTGAAAAATTAATTTCTTCTTGGGATCCATTATCTCAAACATCATCTATAAACAATAATTCAGGAGTCAAACCTGTTGTAGTCGATTTAGAGCTTTTTAATTTAATTCAAAGAGCTATAAAAATTTCAAAATTAACAGAAGGAGCTTTTGATATCAGTTATGCTTCAATGGATAAAGTTTGGAAGTTTGATGGAAGTATGAAAGAAATGCCTAGTGAAGAAGCTATAAGGAATTCGGTTTCTAAGGTAGGATATCAAAATATAATTTTAGACGAAACTAATCATTCTGTTTTTTTAAAATTAAAAGGAATGAAGATTGGTTTTGGTGCAATAGGCAAAGGATATGCTGCCGATAAAGCGAAAGCATTACTTCAACAAAAAGGAGTAAAAGCAGGCATTATTAATGCTTCGGGCGATTTAAATACTTGGGGAAAACAACCAGATGGCAAAGACTGGATGGTAGCTATAGTAAATCCTATAAATAAAGATAAGGTTTTTTCATGGTTGCCGGTAAGGAATAGTGCTGTAGTTACGTCTGGTAATTATGAAAAATATGTAAAGTTTAATGATGTGTTATATACTCATATTATCGACCCAAGAACAGGATATCCAAGTACTGGGATTTTGAGTGCATCTATATTTACAGCAAACGCAGAATTGGCTGATGCTTTGGCTACTTCGCTTTTTGTGATGGGTGTTGATGTTGGTTTAGATTTTATTAATCAATTAAATGGTGTAGAATGCATTATTGTAGATAAGAATAATAAGGTTCATACATCAAAAAATATAAATTTAAAACAGTTGAATTAATTATGAAGAAACTGATTATAGTAGTTTTTGCAGCTATTTCTTTCACATCTTGTATGGCTGTAAAGGAATATGATAAAGTAAATCTGAATGACCCTGATATGGCATTGGCAAGAAAAAAATCTGATAGGTTTGAAACCAATTTTCAGGTGTATAGAGAAGGCGCGTCAGGAGCTAATGGAGGAAAATCTGGTGGTGGTTGTGGATGTAATTAATCAATAATAAATTGTTACGATTTCAAATGAAAACAATATTTAAAGTAGTCCTATTCTTTTTGGTATTTACATCATATACTTTTGCGCAAGAAAGCAAACCAGAAACTTATAAAAAAAGAGTTTTAGAAACAGCAGAAGTAGATTTTCTAACCAGTTACTATACTCAAGATGGCAAAAATGCGTCAGTTACAGGAGGAATAGGTGAAGAGCATTTAACCGATTTTACACCAACTGTAGTTATTAGTGTACCATTAAATGATGATGACGTATTAACAGTTGATGCAGGGTTTTCTGCGTATTCTTCTGCGTCATCAAGTAATTTAAATCCGTTTAACTTTGGTGGTGAAGGAGATGAAATCAACTCACAATCGGTTCCTTCAAATATAACAGGAAGTCCTTGGGTAGCTTCATCTGGAGCCTCAAAGTCTGATATTTGGGCAAACATAAATGCGGATTATTCACATAGTTCTGATAATAGAAACACAATTTGGAATGCAGATGTTTCTTTTGCAAGTGAGTTTGATTATTCTTCTATTGGATTTGGTGGAGGTTTAACTAAATTGTTTAATGATAAAAACACAACACTTGGTTTAAGTACTAAAATATATTTAGATACTTGGAAGCCAAGATATCCTATTGAATTAGATTGGTATTCAGCAGTAAACGGAAATTTAAATGCTGGACTTTTTAGTAATGTTCCAATTTTAGACGAATCAGGTAATTCAATTGATAAATCTGGAAATTCCAATCCTGTTTGGAGTCCAAATAACTATGAAGGAATTACAGATAAATCAAGGAATTCTTATTCATTATCATTTAGTTTTTCTCAGATATTAAGTAAAAATGCACAATTCTCTTTGTTTTTTGATGTCGTTAAACAACAAGGTTGGTTGTCAAATCCTATGCAACGTGTTTATTTTTCAGATGTTGCCAATTACTATATTGGAAACGCCAATAGTATTCCAAATTATGCATCGAGTTCAAATAAAGATGTATTTCAGTTAGCTGATGATATTGAACGTATGCCCAGTAGTCGTTTGAAGTTTCCAATTGGAATGACTTTTAATTATTATTTAAATGAAACGTTTGTTTTAAGAACATATTACAGGTATTATACAGATGATTGGGGAATTAAATCGCATACGGCAAGTATAGAACTGCCAATAAAAATCAGCTCAAAATTCACATTATATCCATGTTACAGATATTATAATCAAACGGCTGCAGATTATTTTGCTCCATATGAACAAAATCTGTCCACAAGTGATTATTATGCTTCTGATTATGATTTATCAAAATTCAATGCTAACCAATATGGTTTTGGAGTTGGTTATACAGATGTTTTTTCAAAATGGCATATCTGGAAATTAGGTCTAAAAAGTATCGATTTAAAGTATAATAATTACAAAAGGAATACCGGTTTAAAAGCAAATATCATTTCTGCCGGATTTAAATTTACTATGGATTAGGTATTTACAGCCATATTATAAATCTATCATAAAGTCTTTTATTCTTCCTGCTAAAAGTAGTATTTTGGCACAGTTTTATACGTTAACTCTTGTTAACAAAATAACTATGATTAATACATACTTATGCCTTATTTTAAACACTCTATATATTTATTTTTTATTGCCAATTTTGTTTTTGCCCAAAACCCAAAAGACCCTTTATTGGTTTTAAATGAACATGCGCAACAAGTTTGGGTTGATAGTCTTTATAACACATTAACACTTAAAGAGAAAGTGGGTCAGTTATATACTGTTCAGGTATTTTCAAATCAAGATGAAAAAGCAAAAAATACGCTTGTTGAATTAATTAAAGATTACAATATTGGAGGCGTTATTTTTTCAAAAGGAGATCCAATAAGTCAAGCAAAATTAGATAATGAACTGCAAAGCATATCAAAAATTCCTTTGTTGGTTAGTATGGATGCAGAATGGGGTTTAAGTATGCGATTAGACTCAACGTTTACTTTTCCATGGAATATGACTTTAGGAGCAGTAAAAAATGATAAGCTTATAGAACAAACAGGGAGACAAATTGGCGAGCATTGCAAAAGGTTAGGTGTGCATTTAAATTTTGCTCCTGTTGTTGATATTAATACAAATCCTAAAAACCCTATTATTGGGAATCGCTCATTTGGTGAAGATAAAGATAATGTGACACAGAAAGCTTTGGCTTTTATGAAAGGCATGCAAAGTGCTGGCGTTTTGGCCAATGCTAAGCATTTTCCAGGTCATGGCGACACAGAAACCGATTCACATAAAACATTACCAACTATTGATTTTGATTTAAAACGTATTGATTCAGTTGAAATGTATCCTTATAAAAAACTAATTAAAGAAGGGCTTTCAAGTGTTATGGTTGCTCATTTGAATGTGCCAAGTTTAGAGACTAAAAGCAATTATCCGTCATCATTATCAAATCATATTATTACTGATATTTTGAAGGATTCATTAAGATTTAAGGGACTTATTATTTCTGATGCTTTAACTATGAAAGGAGCTGCCAATTTTAATGAATCTGGGGAAATTGATTTAGCAGCTTTTTTAGCAGGCAATGACATTTTACTCATGTCTGAAAATCCAAAAATTGGAATTACCAAAATCATGGACGCCTACTATGAAGGTAAGATTACAGAAGAACGTTTAGAGTATTCTGTAAAGAAAATTTTAAATGCTAAATTTAAAGTAGGATTAAATCATTATAAACCTATTGAATTAAATCATTTGCTAGAGGATTTAAATAGAATAAAGGATGATGCTCTGTATGAAGATATTATAGAAGACGCCTTAACGGTTGTAAAAAACAAGGCGAATTTATTGCCATTAAAACGATTGGAAACCAAAACCATTGCTTATGTGAAAATGGGTGATGATGACGGTTCGAGTTTTTTAGATGAATTGAAAAAGTACACCAAGGTACATGAAGTGAAGGCTGAAAAATTGGATGAATTATTAACTCAATTAAAACCATACAATACCATTATAATTGGATTCCATAGATCAAATCAAGACCCATGGAAGAGTTATGAATTTTCAGATCAAGAGCTGGTTTGGCTATACGAGATTGCCAGAACACACACCATTGTTTTAGATGTATTTGTAAAACCTTATGCGCTTTCAGACTTGCATTCTATTGAAAACATTGAAAGTGTTATTGTTAGTTATCAAAATAGTAAAATAGCTCAACAAAAGTCAGCCCAATTGATTTTTGGAGCGATTCCTTCAAAAGGTAGTTTACCGGTTTCTGTTGGTGAGTTTTTTAAAGTTGGTGACGGAATTTTTAATAATTCTATAAAGAGACTAAGCTATACAATACCTGAGCGTGTTGGAATGAATTCCGAAAAGTTTAAAAAAATAGATTCTGTTGCTCAATACGCAATTGATAATAAAATGACTCCTGGAATTCAATTATTAATTGCCAGAAAAGGAAAGGTGATTTATAACAAAAATTTTGGAAAACATACTTATGATGGAGATGAACCTGTAACATCAAATGATATTTATGATGTAGCTTCTTTAACAAAAATATTAGGAACCTTACCATTATTAATGGAATTAGAAGAACAAGGTATAGTATCTTTAAACAGTAAGCTGTCAGAATTGTTGCCACAATACAAAAATTCAAACAAAAAAGATATTACCATTAAGAAAATGATGTCTCATTATGCCAGATTATCTCCTTGGATTCCATTCTACAACGCTACAATTGATTCACTTAGTAAAAAGCCAAATGAAAAATATTATAGAAAAGAACCAACTGGAAAATTTAATATTCAGGTAGCTAATGATTTGTTTTTAAGATCTGATTATCAAGATACTATACAAAAAATTATAAGGGATAGTAAATTGTTAAGTAGGTCGCAGTATATGTATAGCGATTTGCCTTACTACATTTTAAAGAAATTTATTGAAACTCATTACGACAAACCTTTGGATGAATTAGTACAGGATCATTTTTACGGTTCTTTAGGAGCAAATTTAACGATGTATAATCCGTATCATAAAATCAGCAACAGGAATATTGTGCCTACTGAAATTGATGACTATTTCAGACATCAAGAAATTCAAGGATATGTGCATGATATGGGAGCCGCAATGCAGAATGGAGTTGGTGGTCATGCAGGCATATTTAGTAATACCAATGATGTTGCCAAAATTATGCAGATGTATTTGCAAAAAGGATTTTATGGAGGAAAGCGTTATTTTAAGCCAGAAACTATTGATAAATTTAACACCTGTTATTATTGTCATAGAGATGTAAGGAGAGGAATTGGTTTTGATAAACCTCAATTAGGTAAAGATGGCCCAACATGTGGATGTGTTTCAATGACTAGTTTTGGACATTCAGGTTTTACCGGAACGTATGCATGGGCCGACCCAGAACAGGAAATTGTTTATGTGTTTTTGGCTAACAGAACGTATCCTAAAGCTGATCAAAATTTGTTGCTTAAAGAAGGCATTAGAACAGAAATTCAACGTTTAATTTATGAAGCGATTGAAGATTAAATGTATTTAGTTTAAAATTTATAGTATTTTTCAATATTAAAATTAAAAAATTATGAAAATAGGAATTGTTTGTTACCCAACATTTGGAGGTAGTGGAGTAGTAGCCACAGAATTGGGTTTAGAACTTTCAAAGCGCGGACATGAAATTCATTTTATAACTTATAATCAGCCAGTTAGATTAGAATTATTAAGTAATAATGTACATTATCATGAGGTAACAGTTCCAGAATACCCATTATTTCATTATCAACCATATGAATTGGCACTATCAAGTAAATTAGTTGACATGGTGAAACTTCATAGGATTGAAATATTGCATGTTCATTATGCCATTCCTCATGCTTATGCTGCTTATATGGCAAAAAAAATGCTACAAGAGGAAGGTATTTATGTGCCTATTGTAACAACACTTCATGGAACAGATATCACTTTAGTTGGCAGTCATCCTTTTTATAAACCAGCAGTAACATTTAGTATTAATAAATCTGATGCTGTTACAGCGGTTTCTCAAAGTTTGAAAGATGATACGTTGCGGTTATTCGATATTAGAAATGATATATATGTAGTTCCTAATTTTATTGATTTAGATAAATATAGCAATCATTTTCCAGGTTGTCAACGAGCAATGATGGCTAAAGATGAAGAGCGTATAATTACGCATATAAGTAACTTACGACCTGTTAAGAGAGTAAAAGACGTTATTTCTGTTTTTTATAATATTCAAAAGGAAATACCTGCAAAATTAATGTTGGTTGGTGAAGGGCCAGAACGTGAAAACATTGAATTACAATGCCAAAAGCTAGGGATTTTAGATAAGGTTATTTTCTTTGGAAAAAGTAATGAAATAGATAAAATACTTTGTTATAGTGACTTGTTTTTGTTGCCTTCCGAAACAGAGAGTTTTGGATTGGCTGCATTAGAAGCCATGGCTTCAAGTGTTGCTGTAATATCAAGTAACACAGGAGGAATTCCTGAAGTTAATATTCATGGAGTTTCAGGGTTTTTAAGCAATGTTGGTGATGTTGAAGATATGACAAAAAATGCTCTTTACATTTTACAGGATAAAGACCGACTTGAAACTTTTAAACAAAATGCACGAAAAGAGGCTTTAAAGTTTGATCTGCATCAAATTGTACCTCAATACGAAGCTATTTATCAAGATACATTATCAAAATGTCTGGTATTGTAAAAGTATTTGAAATAAAAAAGCGCCTATAAGGCGCTTTTTTATGTTTTTTAAGCAGGTTAAAATTGATAACGAATGCCTAAGGCAATATCAAAGTCTAAATCATCATTATTTAAATTATCATTTCCAAAGCCAAGTTCTGGTCTAAAATCTAAAGATAACATTAATGGAATATCGAAGTTATATTCAATACCAATGTCACCAGCTGCAAAGAAAAAGGTATCATTAATACCATCTAATGCTTTCTTTCCATCAAAAGAACCTAGTCCACCACCAGCACCAACATACCAATTGAAATTGCCATCTAACGGAAACATCCATTGATATAAACCAGTAAGTTTAAACCCATCGTAGTCATTTCCATTTCTCCATCCTAAATCCAATTCCAATCTATTGGCACTTCCCAAAGCGTGTTGGTACGATATTTCAGCACCATAACCATTGCTGTCTCCTAGGCGTAAACCAATAGCATTGTTAGAAATATCTTGTGCATTTGATACTGTAGTAAAGCCAATAAAACCAATGGCTATTAAAAATAATTTTCTCATAAATTAAAGTTTTTGTTTCTAGTTTATATACGAGATATTTTAAATAAAAGACTTTATAAAAAATATCTTAATCTCATTAAACAAAAATAACGCCAAAAACGAATTTATATTTAAGTTAAAAATATATTTATAAACATTCTTTTCTCCTTATTCTGTTAATTGCTCATTTACAGTAATTAATAAGCCGTTCTGAATAAAAAAAAATAGAGATTTTTAAGTATTTAGTAAATAACAATTTTTGTTTCTCTAATAATAGATTTACATTAGCAAAAAAAAGTAATTTATGGCTGGAAATTCCTTTGGTAAACTATTTACTCTTACAACATACGGAGAATCTCATGGTCCTGCTTTAGGAGGTGTAATTGATGGTTGTCCTTCAGGAATTGAGTTAGATATTGAAGCTATCCAACATGATTTAGACAGAAGAAAACCAGGACAGTCTTCTATTGTAACACAACGTAAAGAACCAGATGCAGTTAAATTTCATTCAGGTATTTTTGAAGGGAAAACCACAGGAATGTCCATTGGTTTCGTAATAGAAAATATCAATCAGAAATCTCATGATTATTCACATATAAAAGATAGTTACAGACCAAGTCATGCCGATTATACCTATGACAAAAAATATGGTATTAGAGATTATCGTGGTGGTGGTAGAAGTTCTGCAAGAGAAACAGCCTGTAGAGTAGTAGCGGGTGCTATTGCTAAACAAATGCTAAAAGGAATTGAAATCAACGCTTATGTTTCAGCAGTTGGTAACATGAAACTTAATAAGCCTTATACTGAATTAGATTTAACCCAAACTGAATCTAATATAGTAAGGTGTCCAGATGCAAAAATGGCTGCAAAAATGGAAGAGTATATTAAGGAAGTTAGAAGCAAAGGAGATACAGTAGGTGGCATTGTTAGTTGCGTTATTAAAAATGTGCCGGTAGGTTTAGGTGAGCCTGTTTTTGATAAATTGCATGCCGAATTAGGTAAAGCAATGCTATCTATTAATGCTGTAAAAGGCTTTGAATATGGTAGCGGTTTCGAAGGAAGCACCATGTTTGGTAGCCAGCACAATGATGCCTTCAATTCAGATGGCACAACCAAAACAAACTATTCTGGTGGTATTCAAGGTGGTATAAGTAATGGTATGGATATTTACTTTAATGTAGCTTTTAAACCAGTGGCAACACTAATCCAAAAATATGAAACCATCGATAAAGCTGGAAATATAGTAGAAATGCAAGGTAAAGGACGTCATGATCCGTGTGTGGTTCCTAGAGCGGTACCAATAGTTGAAGCCATGGCAGCATTGGTTATTGCAGATTTTTGGTTGCAAAATAAAGTAGCTCATTTGTAGCTATTTCCTGCTTTTCGCTATATCTTTTGCATAAATGCAAAAGGATGCCGCTGCAATCAGGGCTATAATAAAATTCAAAATAAAGTATATGAAGAAGCTTGCACTACATTGGAAAATATTATTAGGTATGGTTTTAGGGGTCATTCTAGGTTTTGTAATGACTTATTTTGATGGAGGTAAAGACCTCATTCAAGATTGGATAAAACCTTTTGGGAATATTTTCATAAACTCACTTAAGCTTATTGCAGTACCATTAATTTTAGCATCGCTTATAAAAGGAGTTTCTGATTTAAAGGATATATCTAAACTCTCAAAAATGGGAGGAAGAACTATTGGAATTTATATTTTTACAACCGTAATAGCTGTTTCTATTGGACTAGTAATTGTAAATTTAGTACAACCAGGCAAGTCTATCTCAGAAGAAACCAGAATACAGTTGGTTTCAAGTTATGAAAGTGAAGCAGGCTCTAAAATTGCTGCTGCCGAAAAACAAAAAGAAGCAGGACCATTGCAAGCCTTGGAAGATTTAGTTCCAAGCAATATATTTAATGCTGCAAGTGATAATGGTAATATGTTACAAGTTATTTTCTTTGCCATATTTTTTGGTGTTGGATTGATTTTAATCCCTGAAGAAAAATCTAAACCAGTAAAAGAATTTTTTGACGGTTTTAATGAAGTTATTTTAAAACTTATAGATATTATTATGTTGGCTGCTCCTTATGGTGTTTTTGCATTATTAGCAGCTTTGGTAGTAGAATCTCCGAGTACAGATTTGTTTAAAGCGCTAGGTTGGTATGCCTTTTGTGTTATTTTAGGTTTATTACTTATGATGGTAATTTATGGAGCTCTTGTTTATGTTTTTACAAAAAAAACTCCAAAATTTTTCTTCAATGGTATTGCACCGGCTCAATTATTAGCATTTTCTACCAGCAGTAGTGCAGCAACATTGCCTGTTACAATGGAACGAGTTGAAGAGCATTTAGGAGTAGATGAAGAAGTAACTAGTTTTGTATTGCCAATAGGTGCTACTATAAACATGGATGGTACAAGCTTATATCAAGCTGTAGCCGCTGTATTTATTGCTCAAGCGTTTGGCTTGGATTTAAGTTTTAGTGTGCAATTAGGAATTATTGTTACAGCAACTTTGGCATCAATTGGAAGTGCTGCTGTACCTGGAGCAGGTATGGTAATGTTGGTAATTGTGTTGGCACAGGCCGGAATTCCTGAGGCAGGTTTAGCGCTTATTTTTGCTATTGATAGACCTTTAGATATGTGCCGAACTACTGTAAATGTTACTGGGGATGCAGCGGTTTCAATGATTGTTGCTAAATCTGTTGGTAAACTCGGAGAACCCAAAGTTAAAAACTGGGACGATAATCTTTAATTGAATATATTTTTATGGCACATTTGTCTATAAACACACCTTTAGTTTCTGTAGAATGGCTTCATTCAAATTTGAATTCTGAAAACCTTGTCATTTTAGATGCAAGTATAAAAAAAGTTGTAGGTGGAGATGATTCAAAATCTGAAGTTCAGATTCCTAATACACGTTTTTTTGATTTAAAGGAAGCTTTTAGTGATACTTCTGCACCATTTCCAACTACGTTTCCATCTGAACAACAATTTACAAATTCAGCTCAGATACTTGGAATTAATAAAGACAGTGCTATTGTGGTTTATGATGATCAAGGTATTTATTCAAGTGCGAGAGTTTGGTGGTTATTTAAAGCGATGGGGCATGAGAATGTTGCGGTTTTAAATGGGGGTTTGCCACAATGGATTAATTCAGGATTTGAAACAGAATCCAAAATTTTAAATAAGCCAGATTTAGGAAATTTTGAGGCACATTATAAACCAGAATTAATGAAATATTTTGATGATGTAAAAAAAGCATCTTCAGAAAAGTCTTATATTATAATAGATGCACGTTCTGAAGCAAGATTTAAAAGTTTAGAGGCTGAACCAAGAAAAGGATTAAGAAGTGGAACCATTCCAAATTCTGTAAACTTACCTTTTGAAGATTTATTAGATAAAAACCAATTAAAATCAAAAGAAGTTATTGAAGCTAAATTTATGAAACTGGCCAAAAAAGATGAACCTCTTATTTTCTCTTGTGGTTCTGGTATTACGGCCTGTGTTTTAGCTTTAGGAGCAGAAATCTTAGGGTATAAAAATATATCAGTTTATGATGGTTCCTGGACAGAATGGGGTAGTTTGGTGCCAGAATAAAATGTCATTACGAGGAATTAGGAAAGAATAACGACGTAAATCTCAGGCTTTAAGCATTATCAGTTAAAACAGATTGCTTCACTGCTTTCGCAATAACAAAATAAAAATTAATCTAAAAATTTACTTTTTAATTCTGGTGTTGGAATCATACAAGATTTTTTTTTACCAAACCATTTGTACCTGTTTTTAGCAATATAGTCGTAAACCCAGTTGCGAATAAATGGTGGAATTATAAAAAGCACACTCATTAAGTTATTAGGAAAACCCAAATCAGAAGCAATTCTTAAAGCAGCAGTCGATTTATATGAAATTCCTTTTGTTTCAGAATAGAGAATAATGGAATCTATATTCTTAGTAGCTATTTTATATTTATTTATGATTTTTTGACCTATTTCACTTTGAAGTGCAGTAAACAAAAACATATCTTTTTTATCATGCTCAATAACATATTGAACAGATGTGTTGCAAAGATTACAAACACCGTCAAATATTATGAGTTTTTTGTTTTTGGGTAAATGCAATGGGTTATTTTTTAGCTTCAACAAGTTCTAATTGTTCCATGCTTACATTAGTGGTAAACATGCCATAATTAACAACGGCTTTATTTTTTTCTATTTTGTCAATACTTCCAATGGCTCTGCCATCAAACATTCTAACACGATCACCAATTTTTAAAGTAGGTTTTGGCTTTGGGGCTACTATAGCCTTTGTTTTTGCTTCTTTTTTCTTTTGTCTAATAACTGAAACAACTTTTTCAGCTTCCTGTTTAACCTGTTCCTCTTTTACTTTTATTTCTTTTTTCTCTTTTGCTGAAATTTTTTTGCGTTTAGAGTTTTCTATCTGAACAATTTTAAAGAATTCTCCCATTAATTCCTTTTTCTGCTTGTTTTCAAAGTATTTTACAGCTATATCATTTACTTTTTGACCTAAATAAATAAGGCGCTGATTGCTGTCATACAATTCTTGATAGCTTTCTAGTTTCTTCTGAATTTTAGCATTAATCTCTTCTAGTTTATCAGCTTCCTGGATTTTTTTCTTTTCGTTTAACTTTAATGACTCACCTGTTTTTTCTAGTTTTGAGCGTTCTTTTTGAAGTTTTGCAATGGTTTCATCAAAACGTACTTTGCTGCGTTCAATCTTCTTTTTAGCACGATTTATTAAACTATACGGAATTCCGTTTTTTTGAGCTACTTCAAATGTAAAAGAACTTCCTGCTTGACCAATAACCAGTTTGTATAATGGTTCTAAAGTTTTTTCATCAAAAAGCATATTGGCATTTGCCATAAATGGTAGTTCATTGGCTAATATTTTTAAGTTGGAATAATGTGTGGTGATAATTCCAAAAGCTTCACGATGATAAAATTCTTCTAAAAAGGTTTCAGCTAAAGCGCCACCTAGTTCTGGATCACTTCCGGTTCCAAATTCATCAATTAAAAACAAGCTGTTTTTATTGCATTTCTTCAGAAAGTAATTCATTTGTTTTAATCGGTAACTATAGGTACTTAAATGATTTTCAATAGACTGGTTATCGCCAATGTCACTTAATATTCTATCAAACAGACACACTTTACTTCGCTCATGAACTGGAATTAACAAACCACTTTGTAGCATAACTTGTAATAACCCAACTGTTTTAAGCGTAATACTTTTTCCACCAGCATTTGGACCAGAAATAACAACTACACGTTTATTTTGTTGTAAATCTATAGATTGTGGAAATGTTTGAACTTTCTTTTTAAGATTATTTAAGTACAGTAATGGATGATACGCATCGCGCAAGTTCATGCTTTTTTCTTCAGAAATTTCTGGAAGAATAGCATTCATTGACTTTGCATATTTTGCCTTAGCCGAAATGATATCAATGTCTATTAGAAAAGATTGAGAAGCTATTAACAAAGGTGAAAAAGGACGAATAAAATTTGTTAATTCCTTTAAAATGCGAATGACCTCTTCTTTTTCTTCATACTCCAAATTATTAAGTTCACGCGAAAATTGTAAAGTAGTTTCTGGTTCAATATACACAATACTTCCAGTTTTGCTACCACCCATAATAGCTCCTTTTACCTTGCGCCTATACATGGCTTTAACAGCCAAAACACGTTTATTATCTACTACAGATTCTCTTATATCGTCTAAATATTCAAGTTGGTGATAGGCATGTAAAGCTGTTGCAAAACTCTGGTTAATTTTACCTTTTATTTTATTAATGGATTGTCTTAATTCAAACAAAAGATTAGAAGCATTGTCTTTTATATCTCCAAATCTATCAATAATGGTATCTGTTTTTTCAATGATAGCTTTTGAAACTTCAATATGAGATGCAAATTGATTTAGTATAGGATAATATTCTTTAAATTTTTCTAGAAAAGTAACAATCTCATTGGTTGTTAATGCAATAGATACAATTTTCTTTAAACCATGAACTTCAAGATAGGTGTTTTCAATGCGTAACAGTTGAAGTTCTTTAATAATGGCATCAAATCCATGGTTTGGAATTCTATTGTTATTGTGAAATGATGATAAATATTCATTGGTTAACTGCAAAGCAATTAACAGCTCTTCTTTACTTTTAAAAGGAGCTATTTGAAGTGCTTTTTCATTTCCTAAAACCGTAATGCAATGTTCGCTAACCTGATGTAAAACAACAGGAAGCTCTAAATCATGTAATGTTTTTTCGTGAATGTTATTCATCCTTAAATTCAATCTTAATATAAGATTGTAAAGTTACATATTAAGTTATAAAAGTTAATATTTAGGAAAGAAAGTCTTAATCTTTTAGTTCATCAAGCATTAAATTATAATCGTATTGCAGGTCTTCGTGAAGTGTTGAAACAATTTTTTTAATGAGCAGTATTTGTCTTTCAAAAATATTAGTAAGCGTTATGTTATTTTTTATTGAAGGTTTGAAGGTTTTTAATTTTTTACAGAAATAAAGTAATAACTCAACTTCTGTCTCCTTTTTTAGTGAATAACGTGCGTATTTTTTTATGTTTCTTAATATTTTTCGAACACTTTTTTTTATGTAGAAATAGCTATTGATATTAATTAGTTCAAATTGTTCGTCAATTTCTTGTTGAACAGATTCAATATAACCTGTTTCGTCATGAGATTCAAAAAGTAAATAGGTGAGAAGCTCTTTATTTTCTTTTTTAAATTTTGATAAGCGTAAACAGAGCTCTGTTAATTCATCAGGAGAAAGTTGTTGTAATTCTTTTTTTATGGTTGCTACTGAAACGGCTTTCAAATATTATAGTATTTTGAATTTTAAAAAAAATATGAATACAAATTTATTGTATGCTATCTTAATTTAGGAAAATCGTTAGGACTCAATTCGTGCATGACGTTATAAACAGCTTCATAAACATCTTCAATGGAAGGTTTTGAAAAATAGTCTCCATCTGTTCCATAAGCTGGTCTATGTGCTTTGGATGTGAGTGTTTTTGGTTGACTATCCAAAAACTCATAAGCATTTTGAGTATTTAGAATCTCATTTAAAATATATGCTGAAGCTCCACCAGGCACATCTTCATCAATAATCATAACACGATTTGTTTTAGCAATACTTTTTGCGATATCATGATTGATATCAAAAGGAAGCAAGGATTGAACATCTATAACTTCTGCATTAATATCTACTAATTGTAGTTCTTTTGCAGCTTGTTCAACAATTCGCAATGTAGAACCGTAAGAAACTAATGTTATATCTGTGCCTTGTTTTACAGTTTCAACAACGCCTATAGGTGTTTTAAACTCACCAATATTACTAGGCATTTTTTCTTTAAGCCTATAACCGTTTAAGCATTCAATAACTAAAGCTGGTTCATCACTTTTTAAAAGGGTATTGTAGAAACCTGCTGCTTTTGCCATATTTCTAGGTACTAATACATGAATACCACGAACTAAATTTAGTATACCACCTAATTGTGAACCAGAATGCCAAATACCTTCAAGTCGGTGCCCACGGGTTCTTATAATAAGTGGTGCTTTTTGACGACCTTTAGTTCTATAATGTAAAGTAGCCAAATCATCACTAATTATTTGAAGCGCATACATTAAATAATCTAAATATTGAATTTCTGCAATGGGTCTTAAACCTCTCATAGCCATACCTATACCTTGACCTATAATAGTTGCTTCTCGAATACCAGTGTCAGAAACTCTCAAATCGCCATATTTTTCTTGTAAACCTTCTAATCCTTGATTTACATCTCCTATATAACCAGTATCTTCTCCAAATATTAAGACTTCTGGATAATTATTAAAGATATAATCAAAGTTATCTCTAATAATAATTCTTCCATCAACTAAAGTGGCATCTAAGTCATAAATAGGTTTTACCTCATTAATTTTAACAGCAGATTTATCCGATTCAGAATATAAATGAGAACTAAATTTTTCTTGTACTTCTTTAGAATTCTTGTTTATCCAATTAATAAGATCTTGTTTTTCAATTGAATTGTCAGAAACGTTATGATGTAAAATTCTTCTAGCAGTTGACAAGACATCTTTTCTAGTTGGTTCTTC
>DJWL01000118.1:0-4654 GCA_002441545.1 Flavobacteriaceae bacterium UBA6231
AATCCAGGGTTACTATTGGCAATTAAAAGTGATGCATTAACTCAATTCATTTCAATAGTATCGAAAGAAATTGTTAAGATTGAACCAACTTGTATGCTACATCCAAATATTATTGGTGCGTATGAGAATAATAAATCTAAAATGATTTCTCAGGCTGGTTTAAAAGTTGTTTCTGATTTCGAGAATGATGTTCAAACAAATTATGCAAGACAAGCTATAACTACAGTTGAAGGGCATACTTTTTTGGAGAATACAAACTTGCATCAAGAAGTTTTTGGACCATTTTCTATGGTAGTTCAATGTGAAAATAAAGAACAATTAGAATTGATTATTTCAAAATTAGAAGGTCAATTAACGGGGACTTTGATAGCAGATGATGAAGCTTCAAAATATCCAAAATTAATTTCTGCATTACAAAATAGAGTAGGACGCATCATTTTTAATGGCGTTCNNCGTTCCAACAGGTGTTGAGGTTTGTCCGTCTATGGTTCATGGTGGGCCATATCCAGCATCAACAGATAGCCGTTTTACAGCTGTTGGAGTAAATTCTATAAAGCGTTGGGTTCGTCCATTTAGCTATCAAGACTGGCCGAATGAATTGTTGCCAGACGAATTAAAAAACGAAAACCCTTTAGGAATTTCTCGTTTAGTAAATAATATACAAACCTCAAATAAAATTAGTTAATGGCACGCAACACTTTTGTTTGTATTGACGCACATACTTGCGGAAACCCAGTAAGAGTTGTTAAAGATGGTGTTCCAAATTTAGTTGGAAACACCATGAGTGAAAAGCGTCAGCATTTTTTAAAAGAATACGACTGGATTCGTAAAGGCTTAATGTTTGAACCTCGTGGACATGATATGATGAGTGGTAGCATGTTGTTTCCACCACATAATCCTGAAAATGATTTTTCTATTTTATTTATTGAAACATCAGGTTGTTTGCCTATGTGTGGTCATGGTACCATTGGCACAATAACCATTGCAATTGAAGAAGGTTTAATTATACCTAAAATTCCTGGTAAAATTAAAATGGAAGCACCTGCTGGATTAGTTGAAATTGAATATCAGCAAACAGGAAAAAAAGTAGATTGGGTAAAGCTTACCAATGTTAAAAGCTATTTGGCTGCAGAAGGTTTAACAGTTGAATGCCCAGAATTAGGAGAGATAACTTTTGATGTTGCTTATGGCGGAAATTATTATGCTATTGTAGATCCTCAGAAAAACTTTTCTGGTGTTCAGGATTTTTCGGNNTTCAAAAATTATTCAATATTCTCAAGTAGTACGTCAACGTATCAATGAAAAATATCCAAACTTGTTTATTCATCCCGAAAATGAAACGATTAGGGATGTATCTCATATGCTTTGGACAGGAACTCCAATTGATCCAACTTCTTCGGGTAGAAATGCCGTGTTTTATGGCGATAAAGCTATCGATAGAAGCCCTTGCGGAACAGGAACCTCTGCAAGATTAGCGCAATTATATGCTAAAGGAAAATTAAAAAAAGAAGAAGATTTTATACACGAGAGTTTTATAGGAAGTAAATTTATTGGTAGAGTAGAAGAAGAAACTACCTTAAATGGAAAATTGGCAATTATCCCTAGTATTAAGGGATGGGCAAAAATTTATGGTCATAATACCATCACAATAGATGATGAAGATGACCCTTATGCACATGGTTTTCAAGTGATTTAATATGAGTAAAAATATAGTTATTATTGGAGGCGGAATTATAGGATTAAATTCTGCTTATTATCTTCAAAAAGAAGGCCATCAGGTTACAATTGTAGACCAATCTAGCTTAGATGGTGGAGCATCTTATGTAAATGCAGGTTATTTGTCACCAAGCCATATCATTCCACTATCAGCGCCTGGCGTTATGAAAAAGGGAATCAAGTGGATGTTTAATTCTGCAAGTCCTTTATATATTAAACCACGCCTAGATTTAGATTTTTTGCAATGGACTTTGGCATTCAATAAATCTTGCAATGTTAAACATGTTGAAAAATCTATTCCAGTTATAAAAGAAATTGCGTTATTAAGCCAAGAATTATATGAAGAAATTCATAAGGTTGAAAACTTTAAATCTCATTATGAAAAGAAAGGTTTGTTAATGCTATGCCAAACAGACCATGCATTAGAAGAGGAAGTAGAATTAGCTCACTTAGCAAGAAAGGAAGGCTTAGATGTTGTTGAATTAAATCTTGAAGAACTAAAAACTATTGAGCCAAACGTAAAGCTTAATGTAAAAGGTGCAACTTATTTTAAATGTGACTCTCATTCTACTCCAAGTGAATTTATGGATAGCATGAAAATATATTTAAAAGGAGTAGGTGTTCAATTTTATCTAAACGAAACAGTAGAAGATTTAGAAGTTGCAAACGGAAAAATAATTACAATTAAAACCAACAAACAAGTTTTAAAAGCAGATGAATTTGTTTTAGCAGCAGGTTCTTGGAGTTATTTATTGAGCAAAAAATTAGGATTAAAATTATTNNCTTCAAGCGGGGAAAGGATATAGAATTAATACAAATCAAGAAACAGGAATTACTATACCTTCTATTTTGGTTGAAAAAAAAGTGGCCGTAACCCCAATGAATGGATTTACTCGTTTTGCAGGTACTATGGAGATAGCCGGAATTAATCATGATATTAGAAAAGAGCGTGTAGAAGCCATTGCAAATGCAGCAACAAAATTTTATCCTGAAATAACATTAACTTCAGAAGAGAAGAATCTTGCAGCCTGTGGTTTACGTCCGGTTTCAGCAGATGGATTGCCTTATATAGGAAAATCATCAAAATGTGATAATTTAACCATTGCGACAGGGCATGCCATGATGGGTTGGAGTATGGGATCAGCAACTGGTAAGTTGGTATCTGAAATCATATCAAATAAGAAACTATCCATGAATTTGGATATGTTTCAACCGGATAGGAAATTTTAAATTCTGCCTAGAATTTTATCCATTATCCAAGCTGTATGAAGCGCTGTTTCGCCAGTTGATGGATGTTGTTCTAAACCATCTAAATGTTTTTTCATAGCTTGAACATGATAAAGTTGTATNNTTTTCAGGATGATCAATATGTAAATTAATTGTTTCTTTTGAAGTGATGAGCTGTATAGGATTTTCATCAAAGACCGAAAACATAATAGACCCTTTACTTCCAAGTATTTCTACCTTATCGTCTCGCTTCCAAGATCCAAAATTCCAAAAAGCAGAGCCTGTAACACCATTTTTATGAATCCATGACGCAGATAAAGCATCTTTTGCAGAATATAAATGTTGTTGATTAGTTGTTTGTCCACTAACCGATTCAAATTCTCCTAAGATGTAATGAAAGTAGTCTAAACCATGTGATGCTAAATCATCAAAATAACCACCAAGTGCAATAGTTTCATCGGTTCTCCAATTAAAGTTTCCAGATAAATCAATATCATTGGCAGATTTAGTTAATACCCAGTGAATATGCCTAATGTCACCAATTTCTTTATTGTCAAGCCATGTTTTAATTTGAAGAAATCTTGGTAAACATCTACGATAATAAGCAACAAAAAGAGGGATATTTTTTTCTTTAAATGCACTAAGCATGGTTTCACATTCTTTAAATGTTACTGCCATTGGCTTTTCAACACAACAAATTTTACCAGCTTCAGCGACTTTTAAAGCATAATCTAAATGATTATTTGGAGGAGTTGCTATATAAATAGCATCTATTTCTGGGTTATTAATCAACTCATCTGCATTATCAGAATAGGTTTCAATATCATGGCGTTTTGCAAAGTCTTTTGCTTTGTTAAAGTCTCTTCGCATAACAGCTTTTAAATGAAAACCTTCTGTTTTTTGATAAGCTGGACCACTTTTTTTTTCACATACATTACCCACGCCAACAATGCCCCAGTTTATAGTTTTATCATTCATTTTGTGTGTTTTTAATCAAATTCTCTTTTTAGGATGTAGATTTTATTTTTCTAAATTACAATCATTTATATTGAATCTCATATTTATCATATGCTTCTTAAATCCTACTTTTTCATATGCTTTTATAGCAGTTCTATTGCCTTCATAAACATCTAATCTGATTTCAAAAACACTTCTCTCTTTGCACCATTTTAAAAGTTCATTAATAATCAATTTATTTAAACCTTGACCTCTATGTTCTTTATGGACAAACATAAAACCCAGATATCCAATTTTATCATGTTTTAAATAGTGTCTATCACTTTTAATTTTAGCATAGCCNNGATGCAACTATTTGATTGTTTTTTTCAACAATAAAAACTTCAGAAGCATCATTATTTATCAATTCTGCTATATTGTAGTAAGAAATTTGACCATCTTGAATAGTTGGATCAAAAGGACGTTCGGCTTCAATNNATGCCTTGTTCAAAATCTAATAATGTTGGTATATCTTTTAATGTTGCTTTTCTGGTAAAATAATTCATGGTTGTTAACTAGATGTATCGGCAATTATTTTCCATTCACCTTCAATTCGTTTAAAAATAATCATAAAAATACCTGTAGCATTTCCTACATTTCTTTTTAAATGATATTCTCCCATTACATAATATGCATCTTCAATTATTTTAGATATATCGTTTATTTTAAAGCTTAAAGTGCCTGTGTGATCAGCTGTTGGATAGGCTTGTTTATA
>DJWL01000118.1:4769-6675 GCA_002441545.1 Flavobacteriaceae bacterium UBA6231
CAAAAACTTGCTTTAAAAATGTTAAGCAGCGATTATTTTGACATGAAAATATTTTTAGACGAAAGTAAGTTTATATTCATCGAAAAAAAACTAAAAAACGTATTTAATTTTCTATATTTATATGGTAGTCAAATGATTAATAGCCCAAGTTTATCGTTTAACCTTTTTAATTATGTTATTATGAATCTCAAAATTACTAGTAGCAACAACTTTTTTAAATTAAAAGGAATTCTTGACAGAAATAGTTTAGACTTGTTTCAACATGAATTTAAAAATATTTTTGAAAAAGTAAGTACACTTACAATAAGTATTGAAGAAGTGGAATGGATGGATCATTATGGTGTAAAAGCTATGACAGGACTTCATAATGAAGCCATCATGAAAAACAAAAAGCTATCTATTATTGGTTTAGGTTGTAAAGAGTTATATGAACATTTTAAATATAAAACAACAGCTTAATTATAAAGCATTTTTTTGATTTTTGTAAAAAGCATCAGCTTGTAATTGCATCAGTTCTCTTGCTTTTTTACGTTTGTAAGTGTAAAGTTCGTCTTCGTTTTCTATATCACTGTAAATTCGATCGTTAATGGCATAATCTGTTTTTCGCATAGTTTCTCTTTGATTATTATTTTGAAGAACAATTGTTTTTACAGCCATTTCCTGGTCTTCTAGCTTGAAATCGTATGAACTTTTTGGGGATAATAATTTGGCTAAAATTGGAGAGGTTTCAATTGCTAAAAAAAGTAAAAAGATAAAAAATGAAGGAAGCCAAGGTAATTTTCCTAATGCATTTACACGAGCCATTAATCCATCAAAATTATTGATGATAGGTTGTGAGTCTATAACTTTGGTCTCATAATCACCTTTAAGTGCGGCTATTTTTGTTTCAGTCTCAGCAATCTTATCTTTATTATCAATTTTTAGTTGTTGTAATTCTGCTAACAAGGCATCATGTTTATCTTTTTTTTCTTTGTAAACGGGGCCTTTTCCTAATAATTTTGTTCCTGCAGTTCCTTCTGCTTCTGCAATGTACGTGTCATAAAGTGCATTAACTTCGGTTTCTTTGGTGATTATTTCTTCTTGCAATGATTTAATTTCTTTATTCAAATTGTCAATCGATGGGTTGAATTGCTCAGCAATTTGATTTTTATTGGCAAGTGTCATTTCATTTTTTTGTTCTAGTAACACCTGATTGATTTCTTTTTCAAAAATCTTTAATTCCAATGGTTTTGAAATTACTATAGCTATAATTATAGCCAATAATATTCTTGGTGATGCTTGAATAAGTTCGTCAATAAAATTTCCAGTTTTTTTAATGGTTGAAACAATATATCTATCTAAATTAAAAATAAGCAAACCCCAAATAAGTCCGAAAAATATAGAGGTATACAAATTATCAAAAACCGTATAAAGAGCATAACTAGCAGCAATAAAAGCCATAACGGCTGTAAAAAAAACGGTGGCACCAATGCCTGCATATTTATTTTGTTCGCCTACAGAACAGTTTTCTAAAATTGATGTATCCGATCCTGAGCAAATGATGAAGAATTGCTTTAACATAATTTAATTGATTTTTGATTGATTGACTATTAGAACGTTAAAGTTTAATATTTGTTACATAGTTAGTGAAAACATATTAAATTTTTGATTGATTTATGCTCTCCTAGACCTAATACTTTCAATAATTACTGTAGCTAAAATTAATGAACCTCCAAAAAAAGTATGCCAAGTTGGAATTTCTTTAAGGAAAAAGAATGCCATAACAATCCCAAAAATAGGTTGTAAGCTATTGATGATACTTGCAGTACTTACTGAAAAATATTTTAGACTGTGAATAAACATGGAATGACCAATCGCTGTTGTAATTAAGGCTAAAATTATCACGTAAGGATATTGAGTTGTAATA
>DJWL01000161.1:0-8276 GCA_002441545.1 Flavobacteriaceae bacterium UBA6231
TTTGTATTAGACAAAGATGATAAGCTAATAGGTTTTGGAATAGTGACGCCTTCTTATGCTACTGCTTTACAAAAAATGAATGGTAAATTATTTCCTTTTGGAATAAGACATTTACTTCATGCTAAAAAACATGCCAAAACGGTAACATTTTACTTAATAGGAGTTTTACCAGAATATCAAAACAAAGGAATAACAGCTATTATTTTTAATGAGTTTCATAAGACTTTTACCGAAAAAGGTATTGAAACTTGTATCAGAGGACCTGAACTTGATGATAATATAGCGATACATCAAATTTGGAAAAATTTTAATCCAGTGACTCACAAAAGGCGATGTACTTTTAGAAAAAACATAGCATAAAAAAGTCCGACAAAAAATGTCGGACTTTTTTATATTTAATAATAATACTTTTATTCGCCCATAGCGGCCATTACTGCAGCTGAAAGACGCTGGTAGGTTCCGTTTTCAAGTCTTGCTCTAATAGCATCAAAAGCATCTAATGTAACTTTCACATCTTCCAATGTATGAGTAGCAGTTGGTATTAATCTCAATAGAATTAATCCTTTAGGTATTACCGGATAAACTACTATAGAACAGAAGATTCCGAAATTTTCTCTTAAATCTTTCACTAAAGCCATAGCTTCTGGAATACTTCCTTTTAAATATACTGGTGTTACACAGCTTTGTGTTGTTCCTATATCAAAACCTCTTTCTTTAAGACCCGATTGCAAAGCATTTACATTCTCCCAAAGTTTGTTTTTTAATTCTGGCATAGTTTTAAGCATTTCTAAACGCTTTCTAGCACCAACAACCAATTGCATTTGCAAAGATTTTGCAAACATTTGAGATCGTAAATTATATTTTAAATAATCTATAATTTCTTGATCGGCAGCTATAAAAGCTCCTGTACCAGCCATTGATTTTGCAAAAGTTGCAAAATATACATCTATATCATCTTGCACGCCTTGCTCCTCACCTGTTCCTGCACCAGTTTTACCTTGAGTTCCAAAACCATGAGCATCATCAACTAAAAATCTAAAATTATATTTTTTCTTTAAAGCCGCAATTTCTTTTAGCTTTCCTTGTTCACCACGCATTCCAAAAACACCTTCAGAAATCACCAAAATTCCTCCACCGGTTTGTTCAGCCATTTTTGTAGCTCTATCAAGGTTTTTTTCTAAACTTTCAACATCATTATGTCTATAAGTGAAACGTTTTCCCATATGTAAGCGTACACCATCAATAATACACGCATGTGCATCAACATCATAAACAATAATATCATTTTTATTAACCAAGGCATCAATAGTAGAAACCATTCCTTGATAACCAAAATTTAAAAGATACGCTGCTTCTTTATTTACAAATTCAGCTAATTCTTTTTGTAAAGTTTCGTGAAGATCTGTATGACCAGACATCATTCTAGCTCCCATTGGATATGCTGAACCATATGTTGCTCCTGCTTCAGCATCAACTTTTCGAACTTCTGGATGGTTTGCTAATCCTAAATAATCATTGATGCTCCAAGTAATAACATCTTTTCCTTGAAACTTCATACGATTAGATATTTGTCCTTCTAATTTAGGAAACACAAAATATCCTTCAGCTTGTGAAGCCCACTTTCCTAGTGGTCCTTTATCTTTATAAATTTTTTCAAATAAATCTTTCATTAAATGTATATGTTAATGCTATTAAAAAATCCAACGTAGTATCTAATGTTTTTAGCTGTTAGTTAGTTGATGCAAAATTAAATATTTATATGGTTTGTGCATAATTTTTAGTATTGAATTATTAATAAAATAAAAAAAGAGATAGTATTATGTTTATTAACAATACTATCTCTTTAATTTGTAGTGTCTAAGTTTATTTTATATACTCAACTGTTTGCAAAGCTTCAGCGTTAATACTATCAAAAAAGCCTTGATCATTCATCCATTTGTCACTGTATATTTTACTCATATAACGTGAACCATGATCTGGAAAAATAACAACAACCTTATCATTTTTTTTAAACTCACCTCTTTCACCCAACTGTTTGATAGCTTGAATAGCAGCACCTGATGTATAACCTACAAATAACCCCTCAGTTTTAGCTATTAATCTAGCCATATGGGCACTTTCTTCATCAGTCACTTTAATAAATTCATCGATAACATCAAAATCGGTAGCTGTTGGAATTAAATTTTTTCCTAATCCTTCAATTCTGTAAGGATAAATTTCTTCTTCATTAAACTCTCTTGTTTCGTGATATTTTTTAATCACAGAACCAAAAGCATCAACACCAATTACTTTTATTTTTGGGTTTTGTTCTTTTAAGTATTTTGCAGTTCCAGAAATTGTACCTCCTGTACCACTACATGCAACTAGATGTGTAATTTCACCTTCTGTTTGTTTCCAAATTTCAGGACCAGTAGATTTATAATGTGCATCAATATTTAACTGATTAAAATATTGATTGATATATACAGAACCTTTTATTTCTTCGTGTAAACGTTTTGCTACTTCATAATAAGATCTAGGATCATCAGCACTAACATGAGCAGGACAAACATAAACCTTTGCCCCCATAGTTTTTAGCATGTCTATCTTATCAGCTGATGATTTAGAACTAACTGCTAAAACACAATCATATCCCTTAATTATACCTACCATAGCAAGACTAAATCCTGTATTACCAGAGGTTGTTTCGATAATAGTTGAGCCAGGAGTTAAAAAACCTTGCCTCTCAGCTTCTTCTATTATGTATGTTGCTATTCTGTCTTTTGTAGATTGACCCGGATTAAAGTATTCTACTTTTGCGTAGAAATCACCTTTAAATTTTGAAGCTACCTTATTAAGTTTAACAAGCGGAGTATTACCTATTAAATCTAATACACTGTCAAAAACTTGATTTTTATGTTTCATAAATGCTTTTTAAAAGCCACGCTAATTTAGCTAAAAATTATTGCAACCTAAAATCGAGCAAAAATAAAACATTTTTTATTTATTAGCAATGAATTCCTTCTAAATCTAACAAAAAGGCATATTCTAAAGCGACTTCTTTTAAGCTTTCAAAGCGACCAGAAGCACCACCATGACCCGAATCCATATCAATATGAAAAAGTAATTTATTAGAATCAGTTTTTAGTTCTCTTAGCTTTGCAACCCATTTGGCTGGTTCCCAGTATTGCACTTGAGAATCATATAAACCAGTGGTTATTAATATATTAGGATATCCTTTTGTTTCAACATTATCATATGGAGAATATAATTTCATGTAGTTGTAAAATTTAAATTCGTTAGGATTACCCCACTCATCATACTCTCCTGTTGTTAATGGTATGGTATCATCAAGCATAGTAGTAACAACATCTACAAAAGGAACCGCGGCTAATACACCGTTATATAATTCTGGATTCATATTAACTACTGCTCCAACAAGCAAACCACCTGCAGAACCACCATATGCATACAAATGTTTGCTAGATGTATAATTTTGGTTTATCAAATGTTTTGAGCAATCAATAAAATCATGAAATGTGTTTAGTTTTGATAAAAGCTTTCCGTTTTCATACCATTGTCTACCAAGATATTCTCCTCCACGAACATGTGCTATAGCATATATGAATCCTCTATTAAGTAAACTCAATCTAATGGTAGAGAAAGATGGATCAACAGTAGAACCGTAAGAACCGTACGCATAAAGCAATAAAGGATTTTCTCCATTTAGCGTAACTCCTTTTTTGTAAACCAATGATATAGGCACTTTTACGCCATCTCTAGCTGTTGCCCAAATACGTTTAGATTCATAATCGGATTTATTAAAATCCCCACCTAAAACTTCTTGCTCTTTTTTTATTATACTTTCTTTGGTATAAAAATTATAATCAATTATTGCGCTTGGTGATGTTAAAGAGTTGAAACCATATCTTAAAGCCTCACTATCAAAATCAGGATTATTACTAATAAATGCTGTATATGTTTCGCTTTCAAAAGGCAAGTAATAATCTTCCTTACCATCCCAGCTAATAATTCTAAGATTATTCAATCCGTTTTCGCGCTCATTAACAACCAAAAAATCTTTAAATATTTCAATATCTTCAATTAAAACATATTCTCTATGAGGAATTACTTCTTCCCAAAACTCTTTTTGAGTTTTTTTCTCATTTACTTTCAATAACTTAAAGTTTGTTGCTCCATCATTATTCGCTATAATATAAAAATGATCCTTATAATGAGCTATACTATAATCTAACTCTCTAACTCGTTTTTGAAATATCTTAAATTTTCCATCAGGTGTATCTGCATCTAAAATTCTGTATTCTGAAGTCAAAGTGCTTGAAGACCCAATAATGATATATTTTATTGACTTTGATTTATAAACAAACATATTAAAAGTTTCATCTTTCTCATGAAATACAAGAGAGTCATCTTCCGAATTAGAATGCAATTTATGCTTAAAAATTTTATGTGAACGCAGGGTAACTTCATCTTTCATTGTATAAAACAAAGTCTTATTGTCATTTGCCCATGTTGCACTTCCGGTTGTGTTTAAAATCTTGTCTGGGTAAATTTCGCCTGTTAACAAATTTTTAACTTGAATAGTATATTGTCTTCTGCTTACCGTATCTGTTGAAAAGCATGCTAATTTATTATCTGGACTAACCGAAATACTTCCTAAATTAAAATAAGCAAAATCTTTAGCCATTTCATTACAATCAAATAAAATTTCTTCATCTGCTTCTAAAGATTTTTTTTTACGGATATAAACAGGATAATCTTTTCCTTTTTCATAGCGTGTTATATACCAATAACCATTTAATTTATAAGGAACCGTAGTATCATCTTCTTTTATTCTACCTTTCATTTCCTCAAAAAGTGATTTTTGAAAATCTTCTGTATGAGCCATCATTTGCTTTGTATAAGCATTTTCAGCATTTAAATAATCAATAACATCTGGGTTTTCTTTATCATTTAACCAATAATAATTATCAATTCTTACATCGTCATGAATTTTAAGTTCTTTTGGAATTTTCTTTGCTATTGGTTGCTCTATTGCTTTTTTCAAAAGGAAGATTTTGTGTTTAAATATAAAGCGTCAAAAATATAAAATTTATATAGTTTTGTAATGAATAAAAAAATTAAAAATTATGTTTGGAGATATGATGAATATGATGGGCAAATTAAAAGAAACCCAAAAGAAAGTTGAAGAGACTAAAAAACGTCTTGATACCGTTTTAATTGACGAAAAAAGTATTGATAACAAAATAAAAATCACCCTAACGGCCAATAGAACAATTAAATCTATTACAATCTCCGATGATTTATTAACTAACAAAGAAGAACTTGAAGATTATTTAATACTTACTTTAAATAAAGCCATTGAAAAAGCAACAAAAGTTAATGAAACTGAACTTGCGGCTGTAGCCAAAGAAGGATTACCAAATATTCCTGGACTAGATATGTTTAAATAATGTTTTCTAAAGTTTTTAAAACCTTTTCATGCATATTATTTGTATAATCTAAATGGGTTACTATGCGTAGTTTATTGTTTCCCATACCAATAATTAAAATATTATTGTCTTTTAATTTTTGAACGAAATCAGTTTCTTTAATATCATTGTTTAATTCAAAAATAACAATATTGGTTTCGACAGGTTCAACAGTTTTAATATATGATTGTTTTGATAATAGGCTTCCTAATTCTTTTGCCTTCATATGATCTTCTTCTAGTCTTTCAATATGATTATCTAGTGCATAAAGTCCAGCTGCAGCTAAATATCCAACCTGACGCATATTACCTCCAAATATTTTTCTAACCCTAATGGCATTTTTCATGATGCCCTCATTTCCTATTAACACAGAACCTATTGGACATCCCAAACCCTTACTTAAACAAACAGAAATTGTATCGAAAACTTTTCCATATTGTTGAGTGGTTTCATTTTTAGCAACCAATGCATTCCATATTCTAGCACCATCTAAATGAAAACCTAATTCATGCTCATCACAAACAGATTTAATCTTTAAAATTTCGTTAAAGTCCCAACAAGCACCACCTCCTTTATTGGTGGTATTTTCGATTTCAACCAAACTAGTTTGACTGTAATAAAACGCATCCGGATTGATAGCTTCAATCACTTGATTAGCAGTAAACATACCTCTATTTCCATCTAAAAGCCTACACGACACCCCACTATTGAATGATGCTCCTCCAGATTCATAATTATAAATATGAGCATATTTATCACAAATAACCTGTTCACTAGGATTGGTATGCAACTTGATAGCTGTTTGATTCGCCATGGTGCCAGAAGGAAAAAACACAGCTTTTGATTTACCAAACATGCTTGCCAATCTTGATTCTAAAGCGTTAACAGTTGGATCTTCACTAAATACATCGTCACCTACTTTGGCTTGCATCATGGCGTCCAACATGTGTTTTGTTGGTTTTGTAACGGTGTCGCTTCTTAGGTCTATAATTAGATTATTCATTTATAAAATCTCTTTTTTAAATTAACGTTAATACTTGCTTATTAACTAATAAATATAATTTGAATATCGATTTATGCTAATATTACTTACAATTATTAAATTGTTTTAAAAGCATGAATACAATAGATACTAAATATAATTTTTTTCTGAAGAAAAATAAATTAAAAATAGGTATTTTAATTACATATTCTTTAGCCTCATTACTGTTAATTAGTGTTCTTATAATAGGCACCAAATTCAGCATTCCATTCGAAAAATTTACTGGTGACCCAGCTCTAAACTCTAATTCAAATCCTTTTGTTGGGGTAATATCGAATTTAGGTGTTTTATTGTGGTGCTGTACAGCAAGTATATGTATTTTTTCAGGGATTTTTATATTGAATATCAATAAAAAGCATGCTGCTTTTTTAATGTTTTCAGGGGTTTTTACTTCTATTTTAATGTTCGATGATTTGTTTATGTTTCATGATTCTGGTATTTACTTGATCATTCCTTCTGATTTTGCTCAGAATATTGTTTTAATCTCATACATGATTTTTTCTTTGTTTTACATAATAAAATTTTACAGAATAATTTTACAAGAAAATTATTTTATTTTAGGAACAGCTTTTTTCTTTTTAGGGTTATCAATCTTTATAGACTTTTTATTTGAAAGTGACGGTTTAGAATATTTTATTGAAGATGGGCTTAAGTTTTTAGGAATTGTTAGTTGGATGTTGTTTTTTAATACAACCTCATATAAATACTTGAAGAAATCACTTAATTAATTTGTTTCTAACCTTGTTATATATTAAATATATCAATGGTAAAGGATCTTTTACATAAAACCTTAAGGTTGTGTGTTTCATTATAAACCTTAAATTAAAAATAAATGATTTATTGTTTCTTAGAGTCTTCATTAAACCAAGTAAATTGAAAAATTTTATATGATTATATGAAGGCTTAACAAAATCTATATTTAGGCTCTTTAAAAGATATATGTAAGGAAAATTTATTCCTGCTGCTAAAGATGCATCCAAAGACGTCCAAAACCTAGGATTAATTTCAATAACTTTATATGAGTCTTCATCCTCATCAAATCTCAAATCTACATGAGCAACACCAGACCAATTAAGCGTTTTCATTAATTTCTCTACAACTCTATACAATTTTTCAGCATATAAAAACTCTACTCCGTTATTAGGTTCAAATTCTGTTTTTCCAGATAAAATTCCTTTTTGGATAGTAAATACTACTATTTTTCCTTTTTCACACAAAACACTACAGTCTATATCGTATCCTACAATATACTTTTGAATAATATAACTAAAACTCAATTCATTGTTTAATAAAAACGATTTTAACTGATTAAAGTCATTGAACTTAACAATTCCTTCTCCCGCTTCAGATTCTGTAATTGGTTTGATTAATATTGGATATCGATCAACAATATTTTCTAATAATTCTTCCTTAGAATAATGAAATGTTTTAGGAAATGGAATATTTTTTTCTAACATATGCTTTGCTAAAGAAGATTTATCATTTGCAATATTAAAGCTGTTAAAATCTGGCAAAAGACCTATTTTATTAGAAAATGAAACATTAT
Organism: Flavobacteriaceae bacterium UBA6231; assembly: GCA_002441545.1. Classification (GTDB taxonomy): domain Bacteria; phylum Bacteroidota; class Bacteroidia; order Flavobacteriales; family Flavobacteriaceae; genus Yeosuana. The sequence continues at coordinate 8,060 of DJWL01000161.1, forward strand.
TTCTGTTTTTAATAAGGGTTTTAATGCTATATACATCTATTGGAATAATAAAATCAATTGAGAATCTTTTTAATTCTTTTTCAATATTAGTTAACCACTCACTTTCGCTCTTTGTTTTTGGATAGTAACTAAAATTTGAGATTTTATTTGAATGTCTCAATTCTGGAAATTCAAAGTTAGATATTACATATATGTTTATGTTTTTCTGTTCAGATAA
>DJWL01000161.1:8397-11606 GCA_002441545.1 Flavobacteriaceae bacterium UBA6231
TGAATATAGATTTGAAGTAAAAAAGTTTTATAATAATGAAAAGCCTGATTCACATGAATCAGGCTTTATATTTAATTTTATGATTAAATTTAATTGTTATTGCTCTCCATATTGGAAATATGTAGCCCAATTATTTCCAGGGAAGCTACAACCATCACCCCAAGCAGTCTCTTCGCAATCACCTCCTCCACATGGAACAGGTATCGTTATCATTACTGGCTGTGTATCTGGGAATTCATCTGTTGGTAAAATAGCAATACCTATTGAGTCACCACAAGCTGGCATAAAATCCATGTGTTGCAATGCCATTGCTACAATTTCTTGTCCTTTAGTCTTATCCCAAGTTCCTAAACAGCAATAGGTTGTATTATTGTCAAGTTCCAACAACTCCCAAATAGCCCATTGTATTTCTCCAAAAGTGTAACCTTGTGCTATAAAATCTTGGTTTACAATCCAGTTTACAGCTCCAAGATTTTCAGGTTTTCCAAATACATTTGGCAAGTTTTCAGCATACATAGAAAATGCATTGGCCTCAAAACAAAAACCGTCACTTAGAGATTTGTGCAGGTCTATACACCAAGCGTTATAGTTGCCTGCTAAAAAGCTTTCGCCTTCTAAAGAAACATCAAAATAACTATCACCATCACCTTTTGCTGTAACACAAACTGGAATAGTAATTGGCAAAGATTCTATGTTTACATTAAATTCATCCGCAACTGATTTGCAATTTACAACCGCATGAGCTGCAATATAAGTGCCTTCTTCAACAGGTACTACATAAGAGGCCGAAGAAGCACACTCTAGAGATTCCCCATATTCAAAATTACCCACTTTAGGGTTTCCTGATTTTGTATGAGGAAAGTCTGATGGACTAACTCCAACAGATAAATGTGTTTGAGTTAAACACCAACCACCGTCTGTAATATTGTAAGTGATTGTGTAATTTATTCCATCACTTTCAATTGTAACATTTCCAACCAACATGTTTTGACCTGCTAAAAGGTCGACTTGAGTTGCTTTGGTTGAACAATCATCCCATTGTAATTCTGCGACAGCAGCACTTTTGCTGTTTGAAGATTTAGCAGTAGTTAAATTTTCATTTGTATTTAGAGGTTCTGTTTGACAGCTTACAGCTCCAAAAAGAATACATGCACTAAATAAATAAGTGTAAATTTTGGCAAGTTTAATTTTCATAATGTGATTTTTAATTAATATTTGTTTTTTGCTATTAATCACATCCTTAGATGACTCGAATTTATAAAAATTCAATGTTAAACATTTAAAAATTAGTTATATCTCATAAAAAAACGATTATCTGAAATCTTAATTATTAATAGTATAATTCTTAAACTAATTTTTCATCATACTTTTAATCTTATTGGATATTATATAAATTAAAGGTAAAGGATCTTTTAAATAATATTTAATTGGAGTATTGTTACAGATAAATTTAAACTTAAAAACAAAAGTTTTATTCATTTTGGTCATATAGCTTAACCCTTTTAGATTTAAGATTTTTTTATGTTTATAATTTGGCAGTTCAAAATCAACATTCAAACTTGATAGGCAAAGTAAGTAAGGAAAATTAACACCTACCATTTCTGAAGCTTCTGTTGACAACCAAAATCTAGGGTTAATCTCTAAAATCACAAATTGTTTTGTTTTATAATCAAATCTAATATCAATATTAGCAACACCAGACCAATTAAGAGATTTCATTAGTTTTTTTACTGTATCATATAACTTTTCATCATAAATAAATTCAAGTGCTATCTGTGGAGAGAAAGGTTTTTCTGTCCATAATAAACCCTTTTGAATAGTAAATGCTAAGATTTTTCCCTTTTCACACAATATATTACAGCATAAATCGTAACCTTCAACATACTCCTCAAGCAAGATATCGTAAGCCAAATTGTTGTTGTTTAAATATAATTTAACCCCATTAATATCATAAAATTTTATAATGCCATCTCCTCCATAAAATCCAATTGTGGGTTTTGCTAAAATTGGAAATCTTAAATTTTCATTATAAATGTTTTTTTCGCCAGCTTTTATTAAAAAACTCTTTGGTGTTGGAATTTGGTGTTTTTTTAAATGCTCTGCTAAAAGGCCTTTGTCGTTTGCTTTATAAAAAGCATCCAAGGTTGGCAATATTACTAACTTATCTCTGTTTTTAAATTGGTCTTGATACTTTAACAAAGTTTCAATCTCTTGTTCATTGACTGGCATAACAAGATCTATATGATGTTTATCAACTTCAAAATCTATGTTTGATATCCATTCTAATTCACTAGGCGGTTTATTATAAAAAATATACTTTTTGATTTTTCTGGAATACTTTGTTTCAGTATCTTTTTTATTAGATAATACGTAAATGTTTATGCCTTTAATTTGGCTCAAACAATGCACAACAAAAACAAAAAGGTTAATGTCATCTTCTAAAACTAAAACTGAAAATGGTGTAATATGGTTTTTCATTAATGTTAATGATTAAACAATTTCAAAATTTAAAAAATAAAATTATCAAATAAGTTTTGCTAAACAAATAAATCCTTTCAAATGCATAATTTGCCTACATAAACGATTTTAATATTGTAATTCCTATTTAAGTGTTATTTTTGTGAAAAATTCTGTTAATGATTACTCAAGACCAAATCAAAGCTCTAAAAAACCGCCTAGACAAACTTAGGCACTATCTTTGACGTTGATGCCAAACTTATAGAAATACAAAACGAGGAAGAACAAACTTTTGCACCTAATTTTTGGGATGATTCAAAATCAGCCGAATTAGTAATGAAATCGCTTCGTGTAAAGAAAAAATGGGTTGAGGACTATAATAATTCAGTATCACTTTTAGAAGACTTAGAAGTTCTTTACGAGTTCTACAAAGAAGGTGAATCTTCCATGTTAGAAGTTGAAGAACAATACGAAAAAGTTTTTTTGCTTCTTGAAAATATTGAGTTCAAAAATATGCTTTCTGATGAAGGAGACAGCTTAAGTGCGGTTTTACAAATTACAGCTGGTGCTGGTGGAACCGAAAGTTGTGATTGGGCAAGCATGCTCATGCGTATGTATTTAATGTATGCTGAAAAAAATGGCTTTAAGGTTAAAGAATTAAACTTCCAAGAAGGAGACGTTGCAGGTATAAAAACTGTAACGTTAGAAATTGAAGGTGATTTTGCTTTTGGATGGCTTAAAGGTGAAAATGG
>DJWL01000078.1 GCA_002441545.1 Flavobacteriaceae bacterium UBA6231
TTAATAATTGAATAAGTATATTTTGAATATAATAATGAATCAAACGAAGAAAGCTCTTGGTGACGCCAGCAAGTACGATTAACATTTCCACTTTTATCAAACAAAACGACTTCAAAATAATCTGTTGATTTTATATAACTAAGAAATTCATCAACGATATGAATTCCATTATCTTCTATATATTCAACTATTTTTTTGTAATCTAACTTAACTTTATCATTGTTTTTTGATTTCTGATTATTCCCTGAATAAGTAGCCGTTAAAAATAATTCATTATCGGTATTTTTATCAACAGTTAACTTAACATTAACTGGAATACCTATAAGGTTTGAGATTGTTTCTATAATATATTTACTCATTTTATTTCTTCAAATTAAATATTTAACAAGCTCGGTTACTGAATATATGATTAAACCGATAAATCCACCAATAATAGTACCATTAATTCTGATAAATTGTAAGTCGTCACCTACCTTATCTTCAATAATTTTAGTCATTTCTTCGGTATCAAGGTTATCTATATAATCACTAAAATAACTATCAATTAACTCTGCATTATTCGCAATTAAAATAGGTATTTTATGTTCAGTCTGCCTTTTAATCCATAACTTAAGTGCTCTATTATCATGGAGTTCTTGTATAAAAGTATCTACCATTGAATTAGTTTTATTTTTTATAAAAGAATCTTCTGAACTTAAATCTTTGAGCAGCCATTTTTTAAACTCTTCAAATAGTTCTTCTACTCTTTTTTCAATATTAATTTTTTCTAAAGTTTCTTCTTTTAAACTTAGTATTTGAGATTTAATTGCACCTTCACTTTGAACAAGATCTAAAATATCAGCAAATAAGACATCAATTCTCATTCTAGTTGTATTTGTTGGGTCATTATCTATATGATTAATGAAATCACATAGGTATTTATGCAATTTAGGTTCACCAACAAAAAAGCTTTTAATGACGCCAGTAATAGTATTTTTCCCGTCTTCATTCTTTTTGATTAATTCCTTTATTTGCTCATTAATCATTTTCTCATTTTCTTCTACAGCTAGCCAATCTCTAGCTCTATAAAGCAAAAAGTCAAAAGTTGCTTGATGATACCTTTTATCATAGATATAAACCATAGTATTAGCAATAAATTTCGTTAAATCAATTTCATTTATTTTCTCTTTAATTACTGGCATAATAAAAGGTTGTATTGATGAATACTGAAGGTTTATGATGAAGTCACTAATAATTTTGTTACTTCTTTTTTTAATAGTCACCTTATTTTCTTCTAATAAGATAATCGTTTTTTCATGAAAATCTATCTTTTTAAGATTTTCTCTTACATAAGCTTCGGAGAGAAAGTTTTCTCTAATAAAGTGAGAAATATTTTTTGCAATTTTATTTTTACTATTTGGAATAATAGCAGTATGAGGAATTTTCAATCCTAATGGGTAACGAAATAAAGCTGTAACAGCAAACCAGTCAGCAATACCACCAATCATAGCAGCTTCTGAAAATGCTTTTAAATAAAGGAATGATGAGTTAATTTCAACACAAACTACTGATACGATGTATAAAATAAATGCTAATATTAAGCATTGGTTTGCAAAAAATCTTGTTTTAATTGTGGTTTTATCCATAAAATTTAACCTTTTAAATAGAGATTACTTCATTGAAAACTTCATTGAAAATTTATCGAGCAATAATACCAAAAAAGAGACAGCCAAGTCAAGAAATTATTAAAAATAAAAAAGCCACATAATATAATGCGGCTTTTTTTATTAGTATAGAGCCTTGATTTATTTTATATAATTGATATAATAAAAACATTACTAATAATTATAATTAAAAATATATAAATAAAGGGAAAATAAAAAAATGAAAAAAGGAATTATAGCAACCAGCATATTATCAATTTTAATAAGTCAAAATTCAATTGCAGAATATATGATTAAAATACCCTTAGAACCACAAAGTGTTAACTTTACAGATGCTGAAGTGACTGGTTCTATAAATTTAAATCCCGCGACAATAAATCGAGGCGAGACATCGAGTATAGTATGGGATTATACTTATGCTGATTCTATAACTATTGAAGATGTTGGTACATTTAATTATAAAAATGGTTCTACTCCTGTAAATCCATTAGCGTCACGATCTTACAATGTCGAAATTGTAAATGGTACTCAGAAAAAAAATGAAGTGTTAAATTTAACAGTTATCCAACCAAATCAAAATATCTCATTTAATGCTAATCCAACAAGAATTGGCATTGGTCAATCAACAACTCTTGATTGGAATGTGTCCAATTCATATGGCGTAAATATAAGTGGTATAGGAAATAATGTTGGACTAGTCGGAAATTATACAATATCACCTACCACATCAACATCTTATACTTTAACTGCTACAGGGTATGAAGGGGTTGATGATGCCACTGAAACAGTTAATGTTGAAGTTGTACCCAATGCAATTATAAATTCTTTTAGCGTAGATAAAGCTAAGGTGACAACTGGTGGCTCAGTATTGTTTTCTTGGAATGTATTAAATGCCGAATCACTTGCTTTAAATCCATTTGGGCCATTAGTCCAAAAAGTTTCGGGAAATCAATCTATACCATTTAACACTGCTGGAAGTTTTGTGTATGCACTAGAAGCAACAAGCTTGAGTGGAGAAAAAGCAATCGAAAGTAAAACAATAAATGTATTTGACCCTGCTACAATTACTAGCTTTAAAGTTAATGGGCAAGAGACAGTTGATGTATCACCAAATACTGATTTAAATTTCGCTTGGACAACAACATCCGCACCTAATTTAAAATTAAATGGAACAGTGGTTAATGGAACATCTCAAGTTCTTACTGCAAATAATCAAATTGGAACTACAACTTATACATTAGAAGCTATAAATGGGGCAAACGAATCCGTATCAGATAGTGTTATTGTGAATGTTGTTGGAGACGCAGTAATAAACACATTTACAGGACCAGCATCCGTATTTGCAAATTCACCATTTAATCTCAATTGGACAGCAACTGGAGCTAGCAAATATACTCTTAAATCAAATAATAATACATCTGGCATACCAATAACAGAAGAAAATTTAAATACATTATTAACAAAAACAGTTACTCCAACAGCAGCGGGAAATTACACATATACTTTGTCTGCATATAATACTGCTAATTCAATAGTAACGAGAGATCTTCCTGTTAACGTGGAAAGCGATCCAGTATTTACTAATTTTACAGTTAATGGTCAAACATCTATTAGCGTTTCTCCAAATACTTCGTTAAATTTCTTAGGTGAAGGATTTAGTACGGGTTCTACTCTTCAAGGTAGAGACAACTCAAATACAGTAGATCAAGGCTTACCATCAAATGCATCATCAAGTGCAGGTACTACTGTTTATTACGCTGCTGCTAAAAAATCTTTAAATTCAATTACAAGATATAGCCCAATACGCTCTGTTTCAGTAACAGTAGTGAACGCTCCAACAATCGGAACAATTACTAATCCAACAATAGTTTTTGAAGATGCCGCATTTACTGCTTCTTGGTCTGGTACAAACGTTGTTAATTATAAAATAAGATCAAATAATGCAAGTTCTGGTATTGCAATAACTGACGTTGATTTAGGTACTGCTGTAAGTAGAGCAATTACACCAACAGCAGCAGGAAGTTATACTTATACCATAACAGCTACTAATGCTGCTGGTGTAACTGCTACTAAAACATTTACTGTTTCTGTAGAAGCAAATCCAACATTCACTGGCTTTACAGTTAATGGTGGAACATCTATAAATGTATCTCCATCTGCCACTTTAACTTTTGCTGGTACTGGTTTTAGTGCTGGTGCTACTCTACAAGGTAGAGATAGCACTAATGCTTCAAACTTGGTATTACCAAGTACTGCTTCAACAACTGCTGGTACAACTACTTATTATGCTGCTGCAACAAAAACTTTAAACTCAGTGACACGTTATAGTGCAGTAAGATCTGTCTCTGTTGTAACAGTTGCTGCACCAACGATAGGAACAATAACAGCACCAACAACAGTATTTGCTAATGCTGCATTTACTGCTTCTTGGAGTGGAACGAATGTAACAAGTTATAAGATTCGTTCAAATAATGCTGCTTCTGGTATAGCAATTACTGATGTGGCTTTAGGGACTGCTGTAAGTAGAGCAATTACACCAACAGCAGCAGGAAGTTATATTTATACTATCACTGCAACTAATGCTGCTGGTGTAACTGCTACTAAAACATTTACTGTTTCTGTAGAAGCAAATCCAACATTTTCAAGCTTTACTGTAAATGGAGGAACATCTATAAATGTGTATCCAACTAATACTATTACATTTGCAAGTGGTGGTTTTAGTGCTGGCTCGATATTCCAAACTAGAAATAGTGGAAATACAGGAGACGCAACACTACCAACAACTGCACCAACGAATTTTGGAACATATACATATTATGGAGCAGCAAAAAAAACACTAAATGGTGTTACTAGATACAGTGGATTAAGATCAGTTATTGTTAATGTAATTGAAAACTGGATAGCTATTGCACCAATATATGGAACATGGACAAACTCTGGAACGCCAACAAACTGCACAGCTTGGACACCAGATGCTTCAACAGTTACTTCTGGACAAAGTTTTACTCAAACTAGAAATTGTTCTCAAGTTCAAACAAGAACGGTTCAAAAGCGTGAGCAAGAACAGTATACAAAAGCTATTAGGAACGTAGGATCTGCTACAACAGAATCACAAACTATATCTGTACCCCAATCACAATCGGCAACTGGAACTAAATCAACTTATGAAATTAATGCTGGAACAGGCGCTACATGTCGAGACACAATATACGCTAATATGCTGTTTAAGTTTACTATTATAAGCTATAATTACGTTGAAGTTTATAGACAGATGGCACCGGGATGTTTAATACCAGGACAGACAAGCTTCGTAGGTAATGATGGTAAAACATATTTGATAGGTACTTTTTACTCTGGTCTTGGTTGGTCAGGTTGGTCAGTAATGAGAAAATAATAAAAAGCCCTTAATTGGGCTTTTTTTATAAAATAATATTAAATTTAATTATCGATAAAATCTCGATAAGATGGATTTGAATTATCTCTTTTGTCATCGTCATGTTTACTAGATTTAACTGAATCATATTGACTAACTCGTGAGTTACATTCATTGGAGTTTTCTATTAATTTTTTACTAATAGAGCTAAATTTTGCAATTTGTGCATACAATTCTTCTGAATATTTTATATCTCTAACAACTTCTATTAGATTTTTTTTTATTTTCTTATAGTAATAATCCTTCTCAGTTAATAACATATTTCCGAGTTTAACATAAGGCGTAAAAGATTCTAATTTATAGTCTAATGGATTATCTTTATTAAGGAAAATAATTAGTTCATCATTATCAAGAGAAAACGAAAAATCATCAAGAGATACATTTACGAAACAACGGGCATTAATTCTGTTATTGAGAGAACGAAACCCAATAGGGGATTTACTGAACTCCACCAAAAAAACATTATCGTCACGTTTGAATGTGCATTCTCTTTTGCTAAACTTCGAAATGACTTTTAAAACCAAAAAGTGATTTCTTAATATATTTGGTATAAAATTGAATTTAAACATATTATAAGCCTTATTGAATGCCATAATTATACACAAAACAAACGAAATATGCAAATAATAAATATTTAAAGGGTTTTTTTGAAAGTAGTATTGTATATTTCAGGTTTCTGGTTAATTAGTTTAATTATGTTTGAACGTAATTCAGAGTCATCAAAGTAATCATCATTCTTCAAATGAGCCGTTATTAAATTGTTTTCAAGAGATAAAGTTATTCCAGTCATTGAATAATTATCTTTCGAATCTTTATTGAAGTTATATATAAAATACTGTTTGTTATCATTTTCAGTATAACTTGAGAAGTAATGAGGATCACGAGAAATACACCAAGAACTGCTGCCTAAAGATTTACTTTGATTAAAATTATCTATTTGTAAAATTAATATTCCATCATTTTTAAATACAGTTTTTGCTCCAACTCCATCAGCTTTGGCTTTTATTGCTTCAAGATTAAAAGAGTTGTAAGTTTCAACTAATCGAGATAATGCAAAATTAAATTCTTCAGGAGTTTTATATGCTGCCAATTTCTTTCCAATGTTATCTCTTAATAAGTCCTTACTTAATCCCATATCATAAAGTTCTTTAAAATGAGAATAACTTTCCTTCGTGTATAAGTGCTTATATTTAGAACTAACAATGCTTTCAGCATATTTTTTTACATTATTAAAGAGTATCAAAGAATTCATTTTATCATCTAAAATTTCAAAAGAAGTGTCAGGATCTTGTTTTAGAAAACTAAAGTTATATAATTTCAATACTTGTTCGTTCTTAAGAAAAGTATTAATACATAAATCAGCACCAACTATTTTTAATTCTGGATTATTAAGTTTGTTTAAGAAAAACTGACATAATGTATTATGTTTTTTTAATTTCTCTTTAATATATAATTGATAAATATCCTTTATTACTTTTCTAGCCTCAATACTACTAAAAAGTGCTTCAGGCTTGGAATTTTTATTTATTAAAAGAATGCTATTATCTTTTAAAATGTATAATCTTTTATATTTATAATCGTTAAAATCAAAAAAAATTCTTTTATTTTCATCAAGAAATTTGTTTTTAATAAATTCGCTTAAATTTTTATTATTATTCTCATAATTAGCAAACTTATCAGCTAAAGTCAGCCATTTACCTGATAAATTTGAAACACTATGATAAATACTCTTAAATAAGTTGTGAATATCATTAATTGTTTTTTCATAATCATCTATAGGAAATAATTCATTGAAATTATTCTTTTTTACTTTATTAATTGGATTATTAGGATTATCAAATACTTCTTTTAAAGTATCCAATGATTCCTTTAATTTTATTTTATAAGAATCATCACTAATCGATAATTTACAGATATGATTTATAATCATTTCAATAGTATGAAAAGGATTCTGTGGCTCTATTTGTGTTTGCTCTTTTAGTTTATTAGACAAATTAAATAATTGGTCTATTTGTAAGTCATTGTTTAAATTATTTGTAGATATATAAGATCTATATACTTCAATATTGTCATTCAATTTAGATATATTAGTTTCCTGAATATATCTTTTAGATGAAGCGTTCAATTTGTAAGTTATTCTTTCGGCATGAGAAACATCTGAAAATAAAGAAATCACTTTATTCCCAATATCCATAACATTACTGCCATTATAATTATTAATTATATGTGAAAGTTTTTCTTTAACCTCAACAGTTGTATTATAATCACGCTGTAATTTTTTAAAATCATTTTTAAAATATTCTAACCCTTTACTTAAATCATCTATTACAAGGTTCGAAAAAGAATTGCCATTAGAATTAATCTTTTTATATGAAGGACAAACACCACTATTATAAGTGATTGCCAGTGAAAAAAGTTGAGATTGGGACAAATCCATATATTAAATTATAAGTGTTTTTAATATTATAACATATTTTTAGTTTCTTTTATATAGACCTGTCATAGAAATAAAAAATACTAAAAATTGTAAACACATATATGGATAGTTTCCGTAATTAAAAAGATAAATAGAAAAATAAATATTAACAATCGTATTTGTTATAAAATATGTTGAAATATTAACCTATTTTGCGAATATAAAAAATAGCTTCCAAACCACCTACCATTGAAATCCAGCCAAATGTCTCTATAATATAATTTCCTTCAATATTAAAATAAATTGATAATAAAAAAGTTAAAATAATAATAACTAAAAATATACTTCTTGGGAAATATATATGATGAAATCTATATCAGTGGTGGACTTGTAGCTAGAAAAACTGGTGGTTATAAATATACTGCTTGTGGCGTTAAAAGATCTTCTTATTATGATCCTAATGGCGATGTTGAAGATTGGGAAGAATGCTATGATGTTTGCAGAAAAATAAATTAAATTAATATTTAAATGAATTTAATAATAAAAAAAGAGTTATAAAACTTTTTTTTCTTTTTTGTTAGTTATATTGATTAGTTATAGTAAAATGTTATAATAAATTCATCTATCGAAATTAAAAAAGGAATAATATGAAAAAAGGAATTTTTACACTTAGTCTATTATCATTATTACTAAGTCAGGCTTCTAATGCCGAATATATGATCAAAATACCTCTTGAACCAAAAAGCATTCAATTTAATGATGCTGAAGTGACTGGTTCTATAAATTTAAATCCAGCCACAATAAATCGAGGTGAGACATCGAGTATAGTATGGGATTATACTTATGCTGATTCTATAATTATTGAAGATGTTGGTACATTTAATTATAAAAATGGTTCTACTCCTGTAAATCCATTAGCATCTCGTTCTTACAATGTCGAAATTGTAAATGGCACTCAGAAAAAAAATGAAGTGTTAAATTTAACAGTTATCCAACCAAATCAAAATATCTCATTTAACGCCAATCCAACTAGAATTGGATTTGGTCAATCAACTCAATTAAATTGGAATGTAACTGGTGCTTCAAGTGTAGCAATTGACAATGGTGTTGGATATAATTTATCCAACACTGCTTCATATAATATTAGCCCTACAACAAGCACAACTTATACACTTACAGCGGGTGGTTTTGAAGGAGTTCCTGATAAAACTAGCAGTGTAAATATTGAAGTCGTTCCTAATGCTATTATAAATACATTTGAAGTTGATAAGCAAAATGTAACAAGAGGAAAATCTATTATTTTCTCTTGGAATGTTGCTAATGCTGAATCATTAGCTTTAAATCCATTTGGTCCATTGGTTCAAAGAACCTCTGGAACTCAATCGATACCATTTAATACGGCAGGTACTTTTGTTTATACATTAGAAGCAACAAGTTTAAGTGGTGAAAAAGATCAGAAAAGTAAGACAATAAATGTATTTGACCCTGCTACAATTACTAGCTTTAAAGTTAATGGTCAAGATTCTATAGATGTATCACCAAATGCGGATTTAAATTTCACTTGGAATACAACTTCTGCTCCTACTTTAAAACTAAATGGAACAACAGTTAGTGGAACCTCACAAACTCTTGCTGCAAATGCACAAGTTGGTAGTACAACTTATACATTACAAGCAACTAATGCGGCAGATGATTCTGTAACTGATAATGTGATTGTGAATGTTGTTGGTGATGCAGTAATAAATACATTTACTGCACCAACAGCAGTATTTGCTAATAGTCCATTTAATTTAAACTGGACAGCAACTGGTGCCAACAGATATACACTTAAATCAAATAATAATTCTTCAGGAGTAACTACTACTGAAGAAAATTTAAATACATTACTAACTAAAGTAGTTACTCCAACAAGCTCTGGAAATTTTACTTATACTTTATCTGCATATAATACAGCTAATTCATCTGTAACAAGGGATGTTTCTGTTAATATAGAAAATGATCCAACTTTTACTGACTTTAAAGTCAACGGTCAAAACTCTATCAATGTATCGCCAAGTGCTTCTTTAAGTTTCACCGGAGAGGGATTTAGCACTGGCGCTACATTGCAAGGTAGAAACAGTACTAATGCTACTGATTCTGGGCTACCAAGCACAGCATCAGCCACTGCTGGAACTACTACTTATTATGCAGCCGCTAAAAAATCACTAAATAATGTTACAAGATATAGCAATGCTAGGTCAGTAACTGTTACTGTCGTAAATGCACCAACAATAGGAACAATAACAGCACCAACAACAGTATTTGCTAATGCTGCATTTACTGCTTCTTGGAGTGGTACAAACGTTGTTAATTATAAAATTAAATCTACTAACGCTGCTTCTGGTATAGCAATAACTGATGTTGATTTAGGTACTGCAACTTCAAGAGCAATAACACCAACAGCAGCAGGTAGTTATATTTATACTATCACTGCAACTAATGCTGCTGGTGTAACTGCTACTAAAACATTTACTGTTTCTGTAGAAGCAAATCCAACATTCACTGGCTTTACAGTTAATGGTGGAACATCTATAAATGTATCTCCATCTGCCACTTTAACTTTTGCTGGTACTGGTTTTAGTGCTGGTGCTACTCTACAAGGTAGAGATAGCACTAATGCTTCAAACTTGGTATTACCAAGTACTGCTTCAACAACTGCTGGTAC
>DJWL01000152.1 GCA_002441545.1 Flavobacteriaceae bacterium UBA6231
AACCTCTATACCAAAAGAACTCCCTAAAAGTTCACAATGTTTTGAGCAAATATATATATTTGATTCACAGACACTATGTCTACTATCTATCATAGAAACTTTCAAAGGTAACTCACTATCAAACTGCTTTACAAAACTTTCTATGAAGTTTTTATTCATATGCTGCGCAATGATAATAGGAGTCTTAAACTCACTTTTAAGAGAATTTAAGATTTTTTTCAAATGTCCAGGGCCTCCAGTAGAAGCACCTATCAATATAAGTTTTTGCCTCATTTATGTTCTAAATTCAGCAAGCTTATTATTGAGTGTTTCTGTCATTTTATTCAGATGCTCAGCAGCACTTGCAATCTCTTCAACACTTCTTGCATTTTGTGTTGAAATATTGTTTATTTTAGCAACGTTTTCTATCATATGCCCCATATCATCACCTGTTTTTATGTAATTATTCACAGTATTATCAGCAACTTTTGTAGCTAAATTCATGATATCAAAAAGTTCGTGGATTTTTGTTTCTACACCATTGGCAGTAGAAGCCAATTCTTCAACTTTTTTAGAATTAACACTCATTTGTTCACTTGAATCCATAATTGATTGAACTATAACATTAATTGTTGCATTGATTTCTACTAAAGATTTTTGTGTTCTCTCAGCCAACTTCCTTACTTCATCCGCAACAACAGCAAATCCACGACCATGTTCTCCTGCTCGTGCAGCTTCTATAGCAGCATTTAAAGCTAATAAATTTGTTTGCTCAGCAATATCACCAATAACATCTAAAATATTTTTTACTTGTTCTGCATCGGAACTTAACTGTTGAATTTTTTGAGCCAATTCAATCTCAGTTCGTGCACTATTTTGTATATCTTCTGTTAATTTTAAAACAACACTATTAGCTTCTTTCAAATGGTTATTTGCTTTTACCATATCTTCTTTACTATGTTTTGCCTCTGTTATACTCTCTTTCATAGTAGATTTAACGATATCTGCATTTTTTGTCGTTGTATTAACGATATTTGTTGCTTCTTCTACCAATTTACCAACTTCTAAAGAAGTAGTTGAAAGTTCATGAGAGATAGAAGAGTTTTCATTTGAAAGATTTTTTGCATCAGCAATAAGAACCCTTACTTTTTCTATAAATTTATTTATTCCTTCACTAGCATCAGCAATTTCATCATTACCTACAATTTCTAATTTCCTTGTTAAATCACCATCACCACTTGAGAGATTTTGTGTTCTTTCGATTAAATTATTTAAAGGATTTGTAATATAAATTTTAACAATGCCATAATTGGCAAGAATATTTAAGATAACCAAAATAAAGGCTACACTGATAAAGAAAAGTATTTCAATGGAAATTTCATTATTTGCTTCTTGCGTTAAAGCTATTAGTTCTTTTTCTACATTATCAACGTACACTCCTGTGCCTATCATCCATTTTAAAGGTTCAAATAGCTAAATTTTTTCTCGGGATTACCATCAGCAGTTTTAGGCCAAAGGTATTCTACTATTCCCCCTCCATTTTGAGCAACTTTGATTAACTCTTTTATAACGTAAACACCATTTTTATCTTTCATATTTTGAAGGCTTTTACCTTCAAGTTCAGGTTTTAGAGGGTGTAAAACTGTTGTAGCATCATATTCAAATACAAAAATATAGCCACTTTTATCGTCAAAAAATCTAATATCTCTTAACACTGCTTTAATAGCATTTATAATCTCTTCCTTCGAAGCTCCTGTTTGTGTTTTACGATTATAAATACCTTCGATAATATCATAAATAATTTTTATCTCATTTTTTAACTCTTCTTTTCTTGCATTATAAGTATTAGCTTCAAAATGTGACAAAAAAACTGCCGATTCTTTTTTCATACTATTATAAGCTAAAGCAATAAGAGCTGTACCAACAACAACCAAAGAAACTGTTAAAGAAACAAGTATACGTTTTGATATTTTCATCTATACCCTTTATGAAATTAAACTACCCAATTATATCTAAATTATTTCATAAAAACTCTGCTATAAATCAATAGTTACTCTATTTTTCCCTTGTTGTTTCGATGTGTATAATGCATTATCAACCCTATCAAAAAGGGTATTAATATCTTCCCCTTCTCTTATCTGAGCAATTCCAAAACTTGCCGTTTTATGCCCAACAATTTTAAAGATATGCTCTTCTATTGTATTTTTTAACTTTTGAGCAACTTTATGTGCACCTTCTATATCACATTCAGGAAGTATGATTAAAAACTCTTCACCACCCCATCGACCTAAACTATCTGTATTTCGTTTATTCTTATTTAAAAGTTCAGCTAGTTCTACTAAAAAAGAATCCCCCACACTATGTCCAAATTTATCATTGATATCTTTAAAATCATCAATATCTAATAAAACAACACAAAAAGGTCTATAATAACGTTGAAAATTTTTCTTTTCATACTCTAATATTTCGTCAAGTTTTAATCTATTATAAACTTTTGTTAAGCTATCAGTTGTGGAAAGTTTTTGTAATTGTTCATTATATTTTTTAAGTTGTCTTTGTCTATATAGTAACAATAAAAATACAACACCTAAAAACCCTAAAATTTTCAATAAAAAGCTATAATCTGAAGGTTTTTCAAAGTTAACAGATATCCATTTATTTAAAATTTCTTGATGTTTTTCGGGTTCAATTGCATCAATTGCTTTTTCAAAAATAGATAGCAAAAGAGGCTCATCATTCCTTGTTCCTATACCTAAGTTCCATTTTTCTTCAAATTTGCCAGTAATTTTTAATTGTCCAATATAACTTTTTTGTATATGATATCCAACAGTTGCAAGAGTTCCTATAAATCCAAATAATTCATTTTTTTCAACTTTATTAAGTCCATCTTGTAAGCTATTAACCTCAATTAAATTAAGTGTTGGATATTTTACTTGTAAAATCTCACCATAAGCATAACCTTTTACAATACCTATTTTTTTATTTTTTATCAATGCTACATCAGAATAAAATATCTCATCATTTCTCGTTACTAAAACAAGTGGTATTTGCAGATAAGGCTTTGTAAAATTCATATAAAGTTTTCTCTCAGGAGTT
>DJWL01000134.1 GCA_002441545.1 Flavobacteriaceae bacterium UBA6231
AGGGAATTTTACAAATTCCTTTAAATCCTTTTTGCTTGTTACTTCTTTGATTTTAATCATATTGAAATGAGAGGTCTATGATTTTTAATTGAAATCTTGAGATTTTCGTTTATGTTTTTTATTGTACTCTTCAATAACATCTGTTGTTTTTTTGTTCTTTCTCGATCTTCTTTCTCCTTCGTCTTCTGCAGATGTTCCGTTATCAATTTCTTTGTCTTTATGAAAATCTAATCGGTATGAAACCCCAAAATTTACACTAAAGACTGAAGGTGTATCTTTTGTGTTAAATGTTAATGCGGTGTCTAACTGAAAATCTTTTCCCCATAAATAAGCGCCTCCAAATCTAAAAAGATTGTCTGCATAAAAATCACTTTGAATTCCTTGGGTTTCACCAAATATGACCCATTTAGGATTGAATGAATGAGTTAAAGTTAAAATATATTGAAAATCAGATTGATCAGTTCCTATTCTGTCTTTTATTAAATTGATAACAAAAACCCAACCGCCATTAAAATTATTCTGTGTTGCTATCATAACTTTTGGACTAAATCCTTCAATACCAGGTGCTGTATAAGGATTATTTTTTGTGTCATAATTAGCACCTGCATAAACTGAAACAGCAGGTATTAGAGAACCCCACTTAAACCTGTGGTTAGCTTTCCAACTATAAAGGTTTGGTTTTTCATTTTCAGAATTTTTATAAGGGTCGTAAACTAAATATTTTGCGCCTAGAGTAACATATTTAAAGTTAGAACGAGGTTCGTCAAAAGGAATACCAGAAAAATATGTTTTTGTATCATTTTGGTAGGTGCCTTCAATATTTAATTCTAATTCTTCAAGTAAAAAACCATACCGGACAGCAAAATCAATTCCAAACCCAGAGACTTCGGTTTTTAAAGCTGGAGATCTTTTTTCATTTATAATATAAGGGCCAACTTCAAATTGAGCCACATTGGTTCCAACAGAAAAAGCACTTCTTGAAACACCTGGTCTATTTGAATTTATAACATCGGTATATTGACTAAAACCATTATATGTTGTTAAGCAAATAATGAAAATTAGGGTAGATTTGATACGTTTCATAATTAAGGTTTTGATTTTGTTATAATTAAAAAATCATAATACTATTTATTATTTACACAATTAAGGCTTTCCAAATATAGAGATTTTATAGTTTTTTTATCATTTTTGAGTCTTTTTTAAAAGTATAGAATCGTATTTTTGTTGAAAATTATTATTATGTTACAATTTGCATCTGCAACTGGGTTTATTAGAACCATCCTAATTATTTTGCTCATTTACTACAGTATTAAAGTTTTGTCAAGGTTGTTTGCACCACTATTAATAAAATTTGTTGCTAAAAAAGCTGAAGAGCGTTTTGGTGGTCAGTTTGGTGATTTTCAAAAACAAAATGAACCAAAACGGAAAGAAGGAGAAGTGACTATTGATAAAGTACCAAATACTAAATCTTCAAATAAAAACGTTGGAGATTATATTGATTACGAAGAAATTGATTAATTTTCGCAATCATTGATCTAACATAAATCCATGCAATTTTCAATCAAACGAATTCTACCACACCTGTTAATTCTTATAGGTTTTGTAATTATATCTTTATTGTATTTTAGTCCTGTGCTTCAAGGTAAGCAGATATTCCAAAGTGATATCATGCAATATATTGGCATGTCTAAACAACAAAACGATTTTAGAGCTGAAACTGGAGAAGAAACTTATTGGACAAATAGCGCATTTGGTGGCATGCCTACGTACCAATTAGGTGCTAATTTTCCGAATAATTACATTAAAAAGCTTGATCTTACATTACGGTTTTTACCAAGACCAGCAGATTATTTGTTTTTGTATTTAATTGGATTTTATATTCTTTTATTGGTTTTAAAAGTAGATTATAAACTAGCTGCTATTGGTGCCTTAGCATTTGGATTTTCAACGTATTTAATAATAATTCTTGGTGTTGGGCATAATAGTAAAGCACATGCAATAGCCTATATGCCATTAGTTTTAAGTGGTATTCTGTTAACTTTTCAAAGAAAATATGTCTATGGATTTTTACTTACTACCATAGCTTTAGGTTTGGAAATTGTAGCAAACCATTTTCAAATGACTTATTATTTGATGTTGTTAGTTATAATTTTAGGGCTTGTGTTTTTAATTGATTCTTTTAAAAAGAAAGCTCTTGCACATTATTTTAAATCAGTTGGAATATTAATTATTGCTGTTGTTCTGGCAATTGGGTTAAATGCTACCAATATTTTAGCAACACAAGAATATGTAAAAGAAAGTACACGTGGTAAAAGTGAGCTAACCATAAATCCAGATGGAACTCCAAAAGAAATTACATCAGGTTTAGATAGAGACTATATAACACAGTTTAGTTATGGGTTTTTAGAGACTTTTAATTTATATATCCCAAGATTTATGGGTGGAGGTAATGGGGAAGATGTAGGTAAAGACTCTGCAACCTATGAAGCTTTTAAAAAACTGGGAGCAACACCGACTCAAGCTTTAGAAGAATCTAAACATGCACCCATGTATTGGGGAGAACAACCCATAGTAGAAGCGCCTGCTTATGTTGGGGCTGTAATATTGTTTTTATTTGTACTTGCTCTGTTTTTATTAAAAGGCAAAACAAAATGGTGGCTACTTGGTGGAATCCTGTTTTCTTTATTGTTGTCTTATGGTAAGAATTTTAGTTTACTTACTGATTTCTTTATTGATTATGTTCCTCTTTATAGCAAGTTTAGAGCGGTGAGTTCAATTCAGGTGATTTTGGAGTTATGCATTCCCGTTTTAGCAATTTTAGGGCTTTCTAAAGTTTTTGAAAGTTCAGTTAACAATGAAGAAAAATTAAAAGCTTTAAAAAACTCTGTTTTTATTACCGGAGGAATAGCACTTATTTTCTTAGTGTTTAAATCTTCCTTATTTGATTTTGTAGGTATTAATGATGGTTATTATAGTCAAAACTATGGTCCCGATTTTATTGATGCCATTAAAGAAGATCGCAAAAATATATTTGTTGAAGATACTATGCGAACATTGATTTTGGTTTTGTTATCTGCGAGCATAATTTTTCTGTATATAAAAGAAAAACTAAAGAAATCTTATGCATTAGTGATTTTCAGCATACTTATTTTATTTGATTTAGTTGTGGTTGATAAAAGATATGTAAACAATGATGATTTTGTATCTGCTATTCAAGTAAATAAACCTTTTCAAGCAAATGAATTAGACACTGAAATTTTAAAGGATACAACCCACTTTAGGGTTTATGATATGATATCAGGTCCATCAAAACCATCTTATTTTCATAATTCGTTAAATGGTTATAATGCTGCTGAATTAAAGCGATATAGCGAATTGTTTGATTTTTATATTGGTACAAATGACATGAACTTCAATGTTATTGATATGCTTAACACCAAGTATATTATTGCCCAAAATAAAGAAGGTGCCTTTATATATCCAAATAAAGATGCTAATGGTAATGCTTGGTTTGTGTCAAAATTAAAGACAGTAGAAACTGCTAATGAAGAAATATTGGCTTTAGATAGTTTAAACACTAAAAAGCAAGCCGTAATCAACAGTAAATGGATTAATAAAGAAAATATATCAACAACATTTATGGTTGATTCTACTTCAAGTATTTCGTTAATAAAGTATCAACCAAATTATTTAAAATACAAATCGAATAGTGTATATAAAGGTTTTATGGTTTTTTCGGAAATTTATTATCCTCATGGTTGGCAAGCCTTTATTGATGGTCAAGCTGTTAATCATGTTAATGTCAATTATGTATTGCGAGGTATGGAAGTTCCTGCTGGAGAGCACATAATTGAATTTAAATTTGAGCCACAAGTTATCAAAACAGGTAGTTCTATTGCATTGGCAAGTTCGGTATTAGTTGCTATTTTAGTTATCTTAGGACTGTTGTATCAGTTTAAGCAAAAAAAACATGACAGTGCGTAAAAAAGCACTCATTATTACATATTATTGGCCACCTGCTGGTGGACCAGGTGTGCAACGTTGGTTGAAATTTGTTAAGTATCTTCCAGATTTTGATATTGAACCCATTGTTTATATTCCTGAGAATCCAAATTATCCAATTCTTGATGATAGTTTATTAAATGAAGTTTCTGCAGATTTAAAAATTTTAAAACAGCCTATTTATGAACCTTATAAATTAGCTGGCTTATTTTCAAAACAAAAATCAAAGACTATTAGTAAAGGTATTATTTCAGAAAAGACGAATCAGAATTTCATTGAAAAAATAATGCTTTACATAAGAGGGAATTTTTTTATTCCAGATGCACGTATTGGTTGGGTAAAACCATCCGTTAAGTTTCTTTCTGAATATATTAAAGATAAAAAGATTGAGACCATTATAACAACTGGTCCACCTCACAGTTTGCATCTTATTGGCTTAGCTCTTAAAAATCAAATTGGAGTCAAGTGGATTGCAGATTTTAGAGATCCTTGGACTAGTATTGGTTATCATAAACAATTGAAATTAACAAAGAAATCTGAATTAAAACATAAGCTTTTAGAAAAACAGGTTTTAAACAGTGCAGATCAAATTATAGTCACCAGTTACATTACTAAACTGGAGTTTCAAAATAGTACAGATAAACCAATTGAAGTTATTACAAATGGATATGATGTTGGATCTTCAGAAAAAATTAAGGTGGATGATAAATTTTCTTTATCACATATTGGATCATTGCTTTCAAAAAGAAATCCTGAAATACTATGGAAAGTTTTATCTGATTTAATTAATGAGAATTATGATTTTGCTTCAAATTTTAAGCTTAATTTAATAGGGTTAGTAAGTGATGACGTACTTAATTCTATAATAAAGTACAATTTAAGTAAACATGTTAATAATGTAGGTTATGTTTCACATAAAGAGGCAATTAAATACCAAAAAAAATCTCAAATTCTATTGTTGATTGAAATTAATTCCGAAAATACAAGATGTATTATTCCGGGTAAATTATTTGAATACATGATTTCTAATAGACCAATAATTGCATTAGGTCCAAAAGCTTCAGATGTCGAAAAAATCATAAAAGAAACTAATACTGGACATTATTTTAATTATGATGATTATAACTCATTAAAAACACATATATTGAATTATTATAATGCCTTTAAAAATGGAACATTACGTTCAAGTCCTATTGGTTTGCAAAAATATAGCCGAAAGGCACTTACAGAATCTTTATCTAAATTAATATAATGGGTGTAGTTGTTTCACAATCAATAAAAAATACAATTACCACTTATTTAGGTTTTGGTATTGGTGCCATTAATGTGTTGTTTCTTTTTACAAACTTTATTAGCGATACTTATTTTGGATTAATCACTTTTATGCTTTCTACGGCCAATATCATGATGCCGTTAATGGCTTTTGGCACAAATAATACGCTAATAAAATTCTATTCTGTTTTTAAAACCAGACAATCGCAAAATAGTTTTTTAACCCTAATGTTGTTTTTGCCTTTGGCAATCATAATTCCTATAGGGCTTATAGGTCATTTGTCATTTGACGTTATTAGTAATTGGATATCGCAAACTAATCCTATCATTAAAGACTATTATTGGTTAATTTATGTTTCGGCTATTACGTTTGCTTATTTTGAAGTATTTTATGCATGGAGTAGAGTTCAAATGCAAAGTGTTTTCGGGAATTTTATGAAAGAAGTATTTCATAGAATTGGGACTACTATTTTGTTGTTTTGCCTGTATTTTAATTTATTAAATGTAGAAGAATTAATTTATAGTATTGTAGGTGTTTACTTGTTGCGTATGGTGTTAATGGCTGTTTATGCATTTAGCTTAAAACATCCTGTTTTAAAGTTTCACAAGTTTAAAAGTTTATCAAAAGTTTTAAAATATACTGCTTTAATTATAGTGGCTGGCTCTGTTGCTAATCTTATTTTAGAAATTGATAAGTTTATGTTGGGCTATTATGTAGATATAGAAAAGGTAGCTTATTATGGTGTAGCCATTTACATTGCTAGTGTTATTGGAGTTCCATTAAGGTCTTTGCATCAAATAATTAGTCCGGTTACAGCTAAACTCTTAAATGGAAAAGACCATATTGAGTTAAAGAAACTTTATCAGAAAAGTTCATTAAACTTATTTATAATTAGCGGCTTTATTTTTCTTTTGATAATGTTGAATATTAATGAATTGTATTTGCTTATTCCTGAGAAATTTAGTGGTGGTTTGGTTATAGTAATATTAATAGGTATAGCAAAACTTATGGACAGTATTCTTGGTAATAATAATGCTATTTTATTTAATAGCGATTACTACAGAATGGTATTGTTGTTAGGTGTTTTTTTAGTGATTATAACTATTGTATTTAATATAATTTTTATTCCTTTATTTGGAATTAACGGAGCTGCTTTTGCAACATTTATTGCAGTGTTTTTATACAACCTAGCTAAAATTCTTTTTGTCCAATATGCGTTTAAAATGACTCCGTTTACATTAGATACATTAAAAACCACAATACTTATTGTTGCAAGTGTTTTGATGTTTTATTTTTGGGAGTTCCCATTTCATTCAATTATAAACATTGGATTAAAAACAATGTTGTTTTCTGTTTTTTATGGACTTATTGTTTATGCTTTTAACTTTTCAGAAGATATCACTACAATTTTAAATAGTCTGCTAAAACGATTAAAATAAAAACAGAAAACCCCGCGAAGTCGCTTTGAGGCAAACATATCGCAGGGCTTTCCAACTAACCAACCAAAATTTTTATAGCCTTCTTCTTGAATCAGACTTAGTATTATTACTTCTAGAATTATTTTTATTTTGTGAAGCAACAGATCTACTTTGAGTAGAACGTTGAGTCACTTGTGGTGTACTTCTAGTTGTTTCCTTTTTGTTATATGTACGTGAATTTGAATTGTTTGGTTTTTGATTAACCGAATTATTTCTTTCTCTTACAACATTATTTGTTCTAGTTGTAGCTTTATTAGTATTATTGTTTCTAACAACGTTTTCACTTGTTCTTGTATTGCTATTTCCTTGAGAATTATTTCTGCTTGTATTTGAATTATTACGTCTTATAACTTCATTGCTTGTTCTGTTATTATTGTAACGTGTGACACGTTGATTGTTTTCAACTTTAGCATAATCTCTTCTATTGTCAGTTGTGTTTAATCTTGTTAGAGTACTTTCTCTACGTCCTACATCATTACTTCTGTATGCTGTAGCATAACTTCTATTTCTTTCTACAGTAGATCCACGTCTTGACGCAACAGATGTTGTTGGTCTGTAATTATTGTAGAATGGTTTGCTATAAGCATATCTAGCTGGTCTATAATATTGTCTGTAAGGTCTGTTATAAACTACACAGTGATTGTATGATGGAACGCTATAATACCTATGCCAAGGTCTGTAAACATAATTTCTATTATAAATGTTTATATAACCTGTAAAATAAGAGTATTCGTTGTATCTATTATAATGAACGTATAAACCACCAACTCTAGACACATAACCATAGTTGTTATAATAAATATTTACATTCCCAGCTTGACTGATTCGTCCATAATAATCGTAATAAATAGGCACGTTTTCTATTTGAATTACGGCACCATATTCATCATATTGAACATAAGCATTATAGTCATATCCAGAATTAAAGCTGATGCTTGCATTTGGAGAACCAATAGATACGCTTAAGTTTGAACGATTTCCTAAAATATTAAAATCAAATTGTCCATCGCGAAATACTGAAAACTCAATACCACCTTCTACAAATATGAAAGAATTTCCATGACCATTAATAAAAGTTGAAGTGGTTTCACTATTTGCTGTAGTGTTGGTTGTGGTTGCTGAAGCTGTTAATCCTGTGAAGATTATCCCTGCTATTAAAAATATATACTTTTTCATAATTGTAAGTTTTAATTGTGATACATGATGATAATTACAAACAGCGTGCCAAAAAAATAATTAATACATAAGTTGTTGAAAATCAGAATAAAATAATTTTTTAATTTTATTTTGTGTAAATTTAAGTTTAATTATTTCCGAGAGGAAAACAACTAACTTCTTTAGCTTTTCAAATAAAAAATCCCAAAACCTAATCAAAGATTTTGGGGTTTTTATTGACCAATTCAAAATATTCTAACGTTTATTCTTTTTTTGTTTTTTTAATTCACTACCTTTTTTATAGTAGAAATAGTTGTCGTTATAGTCTTTATCATAAAACATTTCATTGTTTACAGCATAGTAACTATTTAAGTTTCTATTTAAAGGATTTACATAACCTTTAGTATTAACAATTTGTCCCCAATGATTATAATTTACTCTTAAACCACCAACTTTAGAAACTAATTTATGACCTCTATCGTAATGAATATCAACAGAGCCAATTTGAGTTACATCACCCATGCGATCATAATAAATAGGAGTGTTTCCTACTCTGGTTATATTTCCAAATCTATCTTTTATAATCATTGGTCTATTATAATAGTTAGAAGTGTATTGTACACTTAAACCTTTAGTTTTAAGATTTGTATTAATTGAGGTTCTTCTTGAGTTTGAGCTATTGTAATAGTTTTCATTTCTTGTGTCAAAGTCAAAACTTCCATCAGGAAAAACCATAAACTCTATACCACGCTCAACAAACACAACAGGTTGTGAATAACGATAGCGTTTGGTGATATCTAAATTGTTTCCTTTTGGTTCAGGTTTTATGTCTGAAGCTGATACAGCTGTTAAACTCATTAACAATCCTGTAATAAAAAGTACTAGTGTTTTCATAGTCATAGAATTTTGTGTGATGCCTACTCTTAAGCTTTTCGGCTCTCGCTATTTGCTATAAAGATTTCAATTTGCGTGCCAAAAATATAAACAGCAAAATGTCAGTGCTTTATCAGTAATTGATTTATGGTTTCTTTTTCATATTTTTATAAAAACCAAATACTTTAATGAAAATAGAAGTGATTACTTGTAAAAATTGTGAGAACACATATGAGAAAGGATTTCAATTTTGTCCTCATTGTGGACAAAAAACAGATGATGAACTTACCTTAGGTGTTTTGTTTTATAATACAATAAGTAATTATTTTTCTTTTGATGCGCGCTTTTTTAAAAGCTATATTCCTTTAATGTTTAAGCCAGGTTATTTGGCTAAAAAATTTATTGAAGGAAAAAGGTTGTTGTATTTACATCCTGCTCAAATGTATTTGTTTATATCTGTTGTGTTCTTTTTTTTATTTTCCTTCATTGCAAGAGAAACTACAGAACAATTTGATAAAGCACTTAAAAAAGGGATTGATAAAACAGAAACTGTAATAGATTCATTAAAGAACGATAAATTATTGGATTCTCTAAAAACAGAACAATTTTTAAAACCTATATCAGAAAATAAAATTCCTGTAGAAATATTAAAAGAAAACAAGGAATTAGATTCTATTTTAAAAGATAAAGACAAAAAAGAAGTAGTAAAAACTAGTTTTAATTTTGATAATAATAAGATAGATTCCTTAATTGCAGTAAATGCCCCAGAAAGTGAAATTTACAAGGCCATGGGGCTTAAAGATGATGCATGGGCTTTTCAAAAGAAATTTTATTCACAAATGCTTAAATTTTATAAGCAGCGAAATGGTGGGTCTATTTTGCAGGCGTTTTATGATAGTATCCCAATTGCTATGTTTATTTTACTGCCAATTTTTGCCCTGTTGTTAAAGCTATTTTATTACAAAAAAGGCTCTTTTTCATACCATTTGGTATTTACATTTTACTTTTTTTCTTTTTTGTTTATGGTATTTAGTTTTTTGATTTTAGCTGATTTAATCTCAGCTTTACCTGGATATTTGATTGGTTTAGCCATGTTTTCAACCTTTTTCTACTTGTTGCTAGCCGTCAAACACTTTTACAAACAAGGATATTTTTTAAGCTTTATTAAAAGCGGAATCATCTCCTTTTTATTTTTAAGTTTTGTAATTCCTTTGGCAATTATAATTATAGGAATATCAGCATTTCTGTTTTATTAATTAAAGCTTATCTTTTAGATAAAAACCTGTAACCGAGGACTTATTGTTTAAAATATCCTCAGGTGTTCCTGTGGCAACTATATTTCCACCATTTTCTCCACCTTCAGTACCTAAATCAATAATATAGTCTGCACATTTAATGAGTTCTAAGTTGTGTTCAACTACTATAATAGAATGCCCATTTTCAATCAGGGCATTAAACGATTTTAAAAGTTTTAATATATCATGAAAATGTAGACCAGTTGTAGGCTCATCAAATATAAATAGAGCTTTTTCTTTGTTGCTACCTTTGCCTAAAAATGATGCTAGTTTTATACGTTGTGCTTCACCTCCAGAAAGGGTAGAAGAGCTTTGTCCTAAAGTAACGTAACCTAATCCTACATCTTGAAGAGGTTGTAATTTTGTTTTTATTTTTGGTTGTTTATTATCTTCAAAAAAAGTGATAGCATCATCAATGGTTAAATTTAAAATATCATCGATGTTTTTGTTTGCAAATGTTATTTCAAGCACTTCTTTTTTAAAGCGTTTTCCTTTACAAGTTTCGCATTCTAAATGCACATCTGCCATAAACTGCATTTCAATGGTTACTTCACCTTCGCCTTTGCAAGTCTCACAACGTCCGCCATCTACATTAAAAGAAAAATGTTTTGCTTGATACCCCCGAATGGCACTTAATTTTTGATTTGAAAATAAAGATCTAATGTCATCATAAGCTTTAATGTAGGTTACTGGATTAGACCGAGATGATCTTCCAATAGGGTTTTGATCAACAAATTCAATATGATTTACGTTGCTAAAATTACCTTCTAACGCTGTAAACTGCCCAGGTTTATCACCAAAATCAGTTAATCTTTTTTGTAAAGCAGGATACAATATTTTTTTTACAAGTGTACTTTTTCCACTGCCTGAAACGCCAGTAATAACCGTTAGCATTCCAAGTGGAAACCTAACATCAACATTTTTTAAATTATTTTCCCTAGCACCTAAAATATCTATATAATATTTTGATGTTCTTCTGGTTTTTGGAACCTCAATTTTTAAACTTCCGTTAAGGTATTTTGCTGTTAAAGAATTAGATGATAAAATATCTGTATAAGTGCCATTAGCAACCACATGTCCTCCAAAAGTTCCAGCTTCTGGACCAATATCTATAATGGCATCTGCAGCTTTCATAATATCTTCATCATGTTCAACTACAATTACTGTATTTCCTAAATCGCGTAATGATTTTAAAACAGAAATTAATCGCTCGGTATCTTTTGGATGTAAACCAATGCTTGGTTCATCTAGAATGTACATAGAACCAACTAAACTGCTGCCTAACGATGTTGCCAAATTAATGCGTTGACTTTCTCCTCCAGATAAGGTGTTTGATTTTCTGTTTAAGGTTAAATAATCTAGTCCTACATTTGAAAGGAATGATAATCTGTTATTGATTTCTTTTAGTAGCCTTTCTGAAACTTTGGTGTCGTAATCATTTAATTCTAAACTTTTAAAAAAAACAGCAAGCTTATTTAAAGGCATTTCTACTAAATCGGTAATAGTTGCTCCATTAATTTTTATATAATTTGCTTCGATTCGTAACCTTTTACCATTACAGGTTTTGCATTTAGTTTTTCCACGATAACGTGATAACATCACACGATTTTGGATTTTATAAGCTTTAGATTCAAGCTCAGCAAAAAATGAATTTAACCCTTCAAAATAGTTGTTACCATCCCAAACAAGTTGTTTTTGTTCATTGGTTAACTCAAAGTAAGGTTTATGTATTGGAAAATTAAATTTATGTGAATTGTTAACCAGTTGGTCTCTATACCAGCTCATGCTTTCACCACGCCAAGGAAAAATGGCATTTTCATAAATAGATAATCCAGTATTTGGGATTACCAAATCTTCATCAATACCAATAATATCTCCATAACCTTCACATTTTGGGCAAGCTCCATATGGGTTGTTGAAACTAAATAAATGCACATTTGGTTCTAGAAATGCGATATTATCTAATTCAAATTTGTTGCTAAAGTGTTTTAGTGAATTATCGCTTAAAATTTCAATAAAACATTCTCCTTTACCTTCAAAAAAAGCTGTTTGAACAGAATCTGCTAACCGGTTTTCAAAATCTTCATCATTTTTAATGATAATTCTATCAACAACTAAAAAAACATCTTTAACGTTAAGCTCATTTGTTTCATCAATTCTTAAAACCTCATTCTTTACCTTAATTCTTGCATAGCCTTGTTGCTGAAGCACTTTAAGTTTGTCTTTTATATCTCTGCCACTTTCTAAATGTATTGGAGATAAGAGCAGTAATTTTTCGCCTTCAGAAAACTTTTTAAGATAGTTTAAAACATCTGAAACCGTATCTTTTTTGACTTCATCACCAGAAACAGGAGAGAAAGTTTTGCCTATTCTGGCAAATAATAATTTTAAATAATCATAAATTTCTGTTGTAGTACCAACTGTTGAACGTGGATTGGTAGAATTTACTTTTTGTTCAATAGCGATAGCAGGTGCAATTCCTTTTATATAATCTACTTTAGGCTTATTTAATCTTCCTAAAAATTGCCTTGCATAACTAGATAGGCTTTCTACATAACGTCTTTGTCCTTCAGCATATAAAGTATCAAAAGCTAAACTTGATTTTCCAGAACCTGATAATCCTGTAATGACAACCAATTTGTTTCTTGGTATCACTACATCAATATTTTTTAAATTATGCAATTTAGCACCTTTAATAATGATGTTTTGTTTAGGATTTACTTCTGAAAGGTTAGTAATCATAGCTTTTAAGGAATAATTTTGCAAAGATACTATAAGTATTTTATCCAACTAAATTTATTGTAATTCAAAGTAGTTAAATCGAACAACCTAAATAAAATTTTTATTCCGATTATTTTTTTAGTCTTTAATCATAAAAATTACATTTTTAAGTGTTTATAAGTTGAAAAAAGCATTTTTTTTTGTTTTTTAAGGATGTTTGTTGTTATATTTGACAAGTTATTAATCAAAAACACACATCTAGCCTATAGCAGAACATTACTTTTAAACATTTAACCCCAAGCAATGAAGTGCACTTCAATGCATTAAAAGTAATTATTATGCAATACGAACTGATTCCGGATTCTACCTTAGTCACTAATTATATTCAGGGTGAAGAGTATGCTTTAGAAATACTTATAACTAGACACAAACAGAAAATTTATAGTTTTATTTATTCAAAAGTATACGATAGAGATATTACTGAAGATATATTTCAAGATACTTTTATTAAAGTAATTCGTACTCTTAAAAGAGGAGCTTATAATGAAGAAGGTAAATTTTTACCTTGGGTAATGCGTATATCTCACAATTTAGTAATTGATCACTTTAGAAAAAGTAGCAGAATGCCAAAATTTGATAATAGTGGCGAATTTAGTATTTTTTCAGTTTTGAGTGATAGCACTTTAAATGCAGAGAAAAGAATTATTAAAGATCAGGTTGAAAATGATGTAAGACGATTAGTTGAAGAATTACCAGAAGATCAAAAAGAAGTTTTGTTAATGCGTATTTATGATGATTTAAGCTTTAAAGAAATTTCTGATAAAACTGGTGTTAGTATTAATACAGCTTTGGGTAGAATGCGTTATGCACTAATTAATTTGAGAAAGATTATTGAAAAACATAATATAGTTTTAACTAATTAAACAATAAAATAAGTTTTGCTCCGTTAATCTATTGATTAATAGAAATTATAAATAATGGCAAAACTTTACACTAACAAATCTGTTGAAAATTTTAACGAGCTAAAACCGAAAGAAGAAACGGTTAATTTTCTTCTAAATTATTCTAAGGCTTTAAGTGTTATTAATTGTAATGGAATGAAGTTTGAAGCACTTCT